>NZ_FNJS01000015.1:0-111604 GCF_900104405.1 Arthrobacter sp. ok909
CGGCGCGGTCCCGCACGGATCCCGCCGGCGGGGCCAGGAACCTGGCCGCCCGCGCGTAGTCGGCGGCCAGCTGAACCTTCAACGCCGCGGTCCGGGCCTCCAACCGGGCCACCTCGGCCAACCCGTCCAACAACGCATCCGCCAGATCCCGCAACGGATCACCACCACACAGGCCACCCGTATCCCGCAACGGATCAGCATCCCGCTGGGCGCCAGCATCCCGGTCGGCGGCGGGCGGATCAGCATGGTCGGCGCCGGCGCCGGCGCCGAACAAGGCAGCCAGCACAGCAACAGACGCGGCAACGGCCTCCACCGCCACCCTGGCGTCCGCGCCGGCGTCCACATCGCCATCCACGCCGCTGTCCACACTCGAGGCTGCTCTGCTCTCCACACCCACAGCATCTCAGGAGCCACCGACATTTTGATGAAGTGTGCGGCAGCGTCACGCCGACGCTGACTTCACCGCTGAAAGGCGTTTATCGCCAAGAGGCTGGCGCCCCGTTCACTGAGCCGTCTGCCCTGCTGCGCCCGCGGCGCCGGCCCACAACAAGAGCGGCGATTACCGGCTCCGGACGTGTGCCGGGAAACGATCGCACCAGCTTGCCGAAGCCGTCACGCCAAAGTGGGAGGCCCTGGCTAGACCTCCGCTGTTAGCCGCTGGCTGATGACCGTGGAGACGCCGTCGCCGCGCATCGTGACGCCGTACAGCGCATCGGCCACTTCCATGGTTCGTTTCTGGTGCGTGATGACGATCAGCTGGCTGGATTCGCGCAACTCTTCGAAGATGGTGATGAGCCGGCCCAGGTTGGTGTCATCGAGCGCTGCTTCCACCTCATCCATGACGTAGAAGGGCGAGGGCCGGGCCTTGAAGATGGCCACCAGCAGCGCCACCGCCGTCAGGGACCGCTCCCCGCCGGACAGCAGCGAGAGCCGCTTGATTTTCTTTCCCGCCGGGCGCGCTTCCACCTCGATGCCGGTGGTGAGCATGTCCGAGGGGTCGGTCAGGACCAGCCGGCCCTCGCCGCCCGGGAACAGCCGGGCGAAGACCCGCACGAACTGCCGGGAGGTGTCCTCGAACGCTTCGGCAAAGACCTTCTGGACGCGGTCGTCGACTTCCTTGATGATATCCAGGAGGTCCTTGCGGCTGGATTTCAGGTCTTCGAGCTGCGTACTGAGGAACTGGTGGCGTTCCTCGAGCGCGGCGAATTCCTCGAGGGCCAGCGGATTGACCTTGCCCAGGGCCGAGAGGTCGCGTTCGGCGCGTTTGAGCCGCTTTTCCTGTTCCTCGCGGACGAAGGGCTTGCCTTCGCTAATCTCCCGGCCATCCTCGTCCACCGGGGTGCGCAGCGCGGCCCACTTATCGCCCGATTCGCTGGCCGGCACCGGGACGGGCTGGTCGGGGCCGTAGTCGGCCACGAGTTGGTCGGCCGTCAGCCCAAGCTCTTCAATACTCCTGAGTTCCAGCGCCTCGATGCGCAGCCGCTGCTGGGCGCGGGCGAGCTCGTCGCGGTGCACGGAGTCGGTGAGTTCGGCCAGTTCGCGGGCCAGGGCGTCGTTGCCGGTGCGGACCGCGGCGAGTTCGCGCTCCATTTCGTCCCGGCGTTCCTCGGCGCTGTCCCGCTCCCGGCGCGCCAGCTCCACGGAGACGTCGATGAACCCGATAACCTGCTCCACGGCGTCGGCGACGGCGGCGGCGCGCCGGGCCTGGAGCCGCCGGCGGCGGGCCCGTTCCGCAGCCTCTTCACGGGCGCGGCGTTCAGTGGCGGCGGCGCGTTCCAGCGAGGTGGCCCGGTTGCGGGTGGCCGTGAGTTGTTCCTCGGCGCTGCGCAGGGCGAGCCGGGCCTCCATCTCGGCCGTGCGCGCCAGCGAGGCGGCCAGGGCCAGGGCGTCGCGGTGTTTCGGAGAGGGTTCCTGCTCCGCGGGGGCCTCCTGGGCCGCGGCGAGCCGCTCCGCCACCGCCTCGAGTGCCCCCTGTTCGCCGGCGATGTTGGCCTCTGCCCTGGCCAGGGACGCGGTGAGACGCTCACTTTCGCCAACGGCGCTGCGCAGCACCGAGTTGAGGTGGCCCAGGCGTTCGGCGACGGCGGCGAGCTTCGCGTCGGAGTCGTGGAGCTTCGCGAGGGCCCCGTCCGCGCGGTCCTGGGCTTCGGCGCGCCGGGACCGGGCGGTAGAGAGGGCGAAGCGGTTGCGTTCGAGGCCGGCGGTGACAGTGGCCAGCTTGGCGGCGGCGTCGTCGACGGCGGCCTGGACTTCCAGCAGCGACGGCGCCGTCGCGGAGCCACCGGTGACGGTCAATGCCGTCACGACGTCCCCGGCCCGGGTCACGGCGGTGAGCCCGGGATATGCGGCAATCAGGTCCGCCGCAACGTCGAGGTCGTCCACGACGGCGACGCCCGCCAGCAAGGCGGCCAGCGGCAGCCCGGCGGCATCGGGTGCCGTCACGGACACCAGTTCCGCGGCCCAGCGCGCTCCGGCGGGAAGCGGGGCCTCTGCGCCCAGGCTGGTGCCGGTGCGGGGCGCGGCAGCAGCACCGGCAGCAGCAGCAGCGGCACCGGCGGAAGGATCGGCGAGCAACAGCGCGGCGCGGCCGGCGTCGTCGTCGCGCAGAAGCCGCACGGCCGCAGCGGCCGTCTCCCGGTCCCGGACCACCACAGCGTCGGAAGCGGTGCCGAGGGCCGCGGCGACGGCGGGCTCGAAGCCAGGCTCGACCGTGATCATGGACGCCAGAGAACCGAGCACGCCGGCGGCCAAAACTCCCGAGTCCCCTGCACCGAGCACGTGCTCGGAGCCGTCCTTCCGGTTCAGGCCCAGCTGGAGTGCATCGCGGCGGGCCACGAGGGCGCCGCGTTCGCGCTCGCCCTCACGCTCGGCCGCTTCCAGCTCCTCGATGCCGGCGAGGATCTCGTCCAGCTCCGCACTGGCGGCCTCGTACTCGGCGTCGAGCGATTCCTCGCCGTCCTCAACGCCTGCCACCTGTGATTCCAGTGCGATGAATTCGCTGTGCGCCTGCCGGCGGCGCTCCTCGCCCGCTTTTTGCGATTCGCGGAGGCGTCCGAGCTCGGCCTGGGCCGATTCGACGCGGGACCGTGCGGCGCCGACCTGCCCGGCGAGCCGGGCCAGGCCTTCGCGCCGGTCCGCGGCGGCGCGGAGCAGGGCCGCCAGCCGCTTGTCCTCGGCCGCGGCGGCCTGTTCGGCGGCCTGCTTGGCGGCCGACGCGGCGTCCAGCCCCTCGGTGCGGTCCAGGATCTGGCGTTCCAGCCCGGCCTGCTCTTCGCGGACGCGGGCGGCCTGTTTCTCCAGCTGGTCCGGATCCCGGCCGGTGTCCGGAACCACGTCCGCGGCGCCCAGCAGGCGGCGGCGTTCCTCGGCGAGCGAGCCCAGGGACCGGAGCCGTTCGCGTCCCGTGGAAAGGGTGTACCAGTTGTCCCGGGCGGCGTTCAGCGCGGGGGTGGCCTCGGCGGCAAGCTGCTCAAGGACCGCCTGGCGCTGCCGGCCGGCCTCGAGGTCGCGTTCGACGACGCCGCGACGCGCCTTAAGCGCCGATTCATCCGCGACGTCCCGGGCCAGCGCGGACTGCAGCTGCACGAGGTCGTCGGCCAGCAGGCGTGAGCGGGCGTCGCGGACCTCGAACTGGACGGTCTGGGCACGCCGGGCCACTTCGGCCTGCTTGCCCAGCGGTGTGAGCTGCCGCCGGATTTCGCCGGTGAGGTCACTGAGCCGGGACAGGTTGGCCTGCATGGCTTCGAGTTTGCGGACCGTCTTTTCCTTGCGGCGTCGGTGTTTGAGGATGCCGGCGGCCTCCTCGATGAACCCGCGCCGGTCCTCGGGGGTGGCGTGCAGGACCTTGTCCAGCTGCCCCTGGCCGACAATGACGTGCATTTCGCGGCCGAGGCCCGAATCGGAGAGCAGCTCCTGGATGTCCAGCAGCCGGCAGGCCGCGCCGTTGATGGCGTACTCCGAGCCGCCGGTCCGGAACAGGGTGCGCGAGATCGTCACTTCGCTGTACTCGATCGGGAGGGCGCCGTCGCTGTTGTCGATGGTCAGGGAGACGTGGGCCCGGCCCAGGGGCGGACGGCCGGAGGTGCCCGCGAAGATCACGTCCTCCATCTTGCCGCCGCGCAGGGTCTTGGCACCCTGTTCGCCCATGACCCAGGCCAGGGCATCCACCACATTGGATTTGCCCGATCCGTTGGGGCCCACCACGGCGGTGACGCCGGGTTCGAATTCAAACGTTGTCGCTGAGGCAAACGATTTGAATCCCCGGACGGTCAGACTCTTCAGGTGCAAGGTACTTCGGATCTCCTGGCTGGCGGACTGGGCACGCTGTTGGGCGAAAGCATGATTCGGACGGACATGGATGGTCGGGGACGGCCCCGGGTACCTACAATCTACTGCGGAGCTGCGGCAATTCCGCGCACAACCCGTGCGGGGCCGCCGCAGATGCCGCAGCCGGCATGTGCAGAAACCTGCCGGCACCGGGCATAGTTAAGCTCTTGGGCTTGTGTTTGAAGGGGCAGTCAACCGCTGGAGCGCAGGACGGACATGAACAGGGGCTTGAATTGGTAGGGAATGCGACATTCCGGCACTACAACACCGCGTTGCTTTCGGTGAGCAGCGTCGAAGCTCCGACGATCGTCAGTTCCAAGGATTTCGACCACAGGCTGGCTTTGACCCTGCGGCGCCTGAAGTTCCCGCCGAAGCTGCTCGAACGGGTCGCCGGCATCACGCACCGGCGCTGGTGGGCCCCCGGGACATCGTTCGACGACGCGGCCATCGAGGCCGGCGCGAAGGCCCTGGCCGAGTCCGGCATCGAAGCGGCCGACGTTGGCCTGCTGATCAACACCTCGGTCACGCGGCGCAACCTCGAACCCTCCGTCGCAGTGAAGATCCACCATGCACTCAGCCTGCCGTCGTCGGCCATAAACTTCGACCTCGCCAACGCCTGCCTCGGATTCGTCAACGGCATGACCCTGGCGGCCAGCATGATCGACTCCGGCCAGATCAAGTACGCAGTCATCGTCAACGGTGAGGACGCCCAGGCCACGCAGGAGGCCACCCTGGCGCGGCTGCAGCGGCCCGAGACGACCCGCGAGGACTTCAACCGCGAATTCGCCACACTCACGCTGGGCTCCGGAGCCGCTGCGGCTGTCCTGGGCCCGGCGGACCAGCACCCCGGGGCGCACCGGATCGTCGGCGGCGTGATGCGCGCCGGCACCGAGCACCATGAACTGTGCGTGGGCGGCATCGACGGCATGGCCACCGACACCAAGGGCCTGCTCGATGGCGGCCTGCAGCTCGTGGTCGATGCCTGGAAAGAGGCACAGCCGGAGTGGGACTGGGCCTCGATGGACCGCTACGTGACGCACCAGGTGAGCAATGCCTACACGCAGGCCATCATCGACGCCATCGACCTGGACCCGGACAAGGTCCCGATCACGTTCCCGCACTGGGGCAATGTGGGCCCGGCCTCCCTGCCCATGACCCTCGCGGCGGAGGCACAGACCCTCGTGACCGGGGACCGCGTGCTGTGCATGGGCGTCGGCTCCGGCCTGAACACCGCCATGGTGGAAATCGTTTGGTAACCGCCGACTGGACCGGCGTCGACCCCGAGTGGTCGCGCTGCATCGATGTGGCGTCCACTTCCGCAGCGGATGAGCCTGGGACCGTGCGCCGCTGGCACCTGCTCGACAACGGCGCCCAGCTCGCCCGCCGCGGCCTGACTCCCGCCGGCACGCTGCTGTGCGTGCACGGCAACCCCACGTGGTCGTACCTGTGGCGGACCCTGCTGGCAGCCGGTTCCGACCCCGCGCATCCGTGGCGTGTGGTGGCCGTGGACCAGCTGGATATGGGCTTCTCCGAGCGCACCGGCACGTTCCGGCGCCTGGCGGACCGGATCAACGACCTCGGCGACCTCACCGCCGCCCTCGGGCTGGACGGGCCGGTTGTC
The DNA here is from genome assembly GCF_900104405.1 of Arthrobacter sp. ok909. Taxonomy (NCBI): domain Bacteria; kingdom Bacillati; phylum Actinomycetota; class Actinomycetes; order Micrococcales; family Micrococcaceae; genus Arthrobacter; species Arthrobacter sp. ok909. The sequence goes on from NZ_FNJS01000015.1 coordinate 5,948, forward strand.
ACCGTCGGCCACGACTGGGGCGGCGTGATCAGCCTCGGCTGGGCCCTGGCGCATCCGCAGCAGCTCGCCGGTGTCGTGCTGACCAATACTGCCGTCCACCAGCCCCCCGGCTCACCCATCCCGCCGGCCCTGCGACTGGCCCTGCACCCTGCCGTGCACCGCTGGGGAACGACGACGTCGGACACCTTCCTGCGGGTGACGCATTCCCTGGCCCGCCCGCCGCTCGCAGAGGATGTCCGCAGCGCCTTCATGGCCCCCTACCGGGGCGCCGGCCGCCGCGCCGGCGTGGGAAACTTTGTCGCCGATATTCCCGCGGACGCGTCCCATCCGAGTTTCCCGGCGCTCACCCGCGTCGCCGAAGGCCTGCGCAGGCTGAGCGTTCCGGCCCTGATGCTCTGGGGACCGCGGGACCCGATCTTCTCCGACCGGTACCTCAAGGACCTCGTCAGCCGGCTGCCGCACGCGAAAGTCCACCGCTTCGAGGGCGCCGGCCACCTGGTCGCCGAGGACCGGGACATTGCCGCCCCCGTCTTCGAGTGGCTGGCGGAGAGCGGCCGGGACAACGGCCCCGAGGACGGTCCGGCGCCCCACCCCCTGGCGCCCGAACCCCCAATGCCTGAACCCTCGACGCCGGACCCCGGCACCGGGCTCCCGCCCCTGTGGGCGCCGCTTACCGTGCTGGCGGCAGGACCCCATGCCGGGGACACCGCCGTCGCCGAGATGGCCGCGGACGGCAGCGTCGCCCGCTCGCTCAGCTGGCAGGAGCTGGAACGGAACATCGCCGCCCTCGCAGCCGGCCTGAAGGAATCCGGTGTCCGGCAGGGCAGCCGGGTGAGCCTGATGGTCCCGCCGGGCGTGGACCTGACCGTGGTCCTTTACGCCTGCCTGCGGCTCGGCGCTGTGGTGGTGGTGGCCGACGCCGGCCTAGGCACCCGCGGCCTGAACCGCGCAGTGAAGGGTGCGACCCCGGATTACGTCATCGGGATCGACAAGGCCCTCGTCGCCGCGTCGGTGCTTGGCTGGCCCGGCCGGCGCATCAGTGTGCGGGACCTGCCCGCCGCCCGCCGCCGCGTCCTCGCCGTCGAGACTTCCCTCGCCGCCCTCGCGCGCCGCGGAGCCACACGCAGCCCGGAACCGGGCGAGGTTCCGGACCCGGGCCCGGACTCCCCCGCCGCCGTGCTCTTCACCTCCGGCTCCACCGGTCCGGCCAAGGGCGTGGTGTATACGCACCGGCAACTGGCCGCAATGCGGGACACCGTGGCCGCGACGCTGGCGATCCGACCCGGCGCACGCCTCGTGGCAGGCTTCGCACCGTTCGCCCTGCTGGGACCTGCGCTGGGAGCAGTGTCGGTGACGCCCGCCATGGACGTGACGGCGCCCCGCACCCTCACTGCCCGCGCGCTGGCGGACGCCGCCGCGGCGATCGACGCCACGGTGGTCTTCGCCTCGCCCGCTGCCCTGCGCAACGTCCTTGCGACCCAGGGCCGCCTGGACGGTGCCGGCCACGAGGCCCTGGGTCGCGTGGAGCTGCTGCTCTCCGCCGGCGCGCCCGTCCCCGCCTCCCTCCTCGCAGAGGTCCAGCGGCTGCTGCCCCGCGCCTCGCTGCACACCCCGTACGGGATGACCGAGGCGCTGCCCGTCACGGACACCAGCCTCGAACAGATCTGCGCCGCCGAGGCCGATGCCGCCGCCGGCACCGTCGCAGGGGCCGGCAACGGCGTGTGCGTGGGCCGGCCGGTGCACGGCGCCCGCGTGGCAGTCATCCCGCTCGACGCGGACGGCTCAGCCCCCGGGAACCGACCCGTCACCGAGCCGGGATTGGCCGGCGAGATCCTCGTCAGCGCCCCGCATGTGAAGGAAAGCTACGACAGGCTCTGGCTGACCCAGCGCGAGAGCGTCCGCACGGCCGGATGGCACCGCACCGGCGACGTGGGGCACTTCGACGCCGCCGGGCGGCTCTGGGTGGAGGGCCGACTCGCGCACGTCGTGACCGCGCCGGGTGGTGTGGTGACGCCTGTCGGCGCCGAGCAGGCCATCGAGCGCCTGGACGCCGTCGGGCTGGCCGCCGTCGTCGGGGTCGGCCCCGCCGGAACGCAGGCCGTCGTCGCCGTCGTCGAAACCGTTCCGCCGCTGCGCCGGGCCGGCCCCGCCGCGCCGGACCTCGCCGGGCGGGTGCGCGATGCGGCCCGTCAGGCAGGCGTCAGCGTCTCCGCCGTGCTCACCGTCCCCTCCCAGCCGACCGACATCCGCCACAACGCCAAGATCGACAGGGCCCGCCTGTCCCGGTGGGCTTCCGCGGTGCTGGCCGGCGGCCGGCCGGGCACGCCGTGAGGGTCCTCGTCACCGGCGCGAGCGGCCTGCTCGGGCGGGAAGTCGCCGGACTTCTCGTGCGTCAAGGCCACGTCGTCACCACCTTCCAGCGCCGTCCCGCGGGCGTCGATGGCGCCGCGGACCTCTCCGGGTCCGTCACGGACGGCACCGCTGTCCGCCGCGCCGTCGCCGGGGCCGGGGCCGGGGCCGGGGCCGGGGCCGGGGCTGTCATCCATCTGGCGGCGAAAGTCTCCTTCACGGGCCGTGCCGCCGATTTCGACGAGGTGAATATCGACGGCACGCGCCGCCTGCTGCGTGCGGCCCGCGACGCCGGCGTGCGGGACCTGGTGTATGTCTCGTCGCCGTCCGTGGCCAATTCCGGGGCTGCTATCGCCGGACTGGGCGCGGAGCCGGCGGACCCGGCCCGCGCGCACGGCGACTACTCGCGCACCAAGGCCGAGGCCGAGCTGCTGGCACTGGCCGCGGACTCGCCGGACTTCCGGGTCGCGGCGGTGCGCCCGCACATCGTCTGGGGTCCGGGCGATACGCAGCTGGTGGAACGGGTGCTGGAACGTGCCGGCCGCGGCCGCCTGCCGCTGCTCGATGCCGGGGCGGCCCTGATCGACACCACTTACGTGGACAACGCCGCATCGGCTATCGTCGCCGCCCTGCACCGCATGGAGCACATTCACGGCCGGGCGCTGGTCGTCACCAACGGCGAGCCCCGCCCGGTCGGGGAGCTGCTGGCGGGCATCTGTGCCGCGGGGGGCGTCTCCGCGCCGTCGTGGCGGGTGCCGGGCAGGCTCGCGCGGGCGGCCGGATCCGTGGTCGAGAAGCTCTGGGCCCGTTCCGGCCGGTCCGACGAGCCGCCGATGACCCGGTTCCTCGCCGAACAGCTCTCCACCGCCCACTGGTTCGACCAGCGCGAGACCCGCGAACTCCTCGACTGGACCCCCGCCGTGTCCCTTGATGACGGCCTGGCGAGGCTGGCCGAACACTACGGTTCACTTCGCGGCGGCGCTTGAAGGTGTCGGCCGGATCCTAAGGACGCGGGCGCCGGCCGCCGCGCTACCGGACCACCGACGGGGAAAACCCATGCTCGATGAAGAGGACGGGCTGCGCGGCCGGGTCCGTTGAGATGGACCAGATGTCGCTGTCCACCTCGGAGCCGTCCCGGGGAAGGGCGTACAACAGGGTGGAGTTGTCCAGCCACTCAATCTGATCGTCAATGCTCTGTTTCTCCGCCAGGACGGTTTCCGTGCCGCTGGCGAGGTCCACGACGGCGACACTGCGGTGGCCAGTCAGGGTGCCGTTGTCGCTCTTCTTGTAGGCGATGCGGGTGCCGTCCGGGGAAACGGACGGGCATTCAATGCCGCTGCGGACCACGGTGAGCGTCCGGCCGGCAATGCTGCCCTGGACCAGCCAGATGTGCCCCTGCGAGGACGCCGTGGCGTAAAAGACGTCGGGCTTTCCGGGAGCAAACGTGACGCCCCAGATGTTCCTGTCGGTGGCCTTGATCCGGGTGCCGTCCAGCATCAGGGCGAAGCCCTCGAGGCTTCCGCTGCTCTGGCCCGTCTTGTCCCGGATGACTGTTTCGGTGGAGAACCCGGCGGCGGAGTAGGAATGGCCTGACACGAAGACGGTCGTGGCCATCAGGGACCCGTCGGCGCTGGTCCTGGCCCGGTTCGGGATGCCCGGCAGCGGCCAGCTGCGCGTCTCCTGCCAGGTGCTGTTGTACACGGTGGCCTGGAAGGTGGTGGCCAGTCCCTGCGTGGTCTGCAGGCATAAGGTCTGATCGTGCGTGCCGTAGACGCGATCGCAGCTCGCTCTGCTCAAGGCGCGCTGACCGCCGGGCCCGGACAGCGGCACGGTGGCGGCCGAGCCGAACCCCTGGCCCGGCGCGGTGTTGCGGAACAGGACAAAGGGTGCCGCCGGCAGGGCCGTGGACGCGGTGACGTCGACCGGCGGCGGTGCACTCTGGCTGGCCTGGGCGTCCCGGAAGGCTAGTCCGGCGTAGAGTCCAGCCGCCGCAATGGCGCCCACGGTGATGAGTACCAGGGCCAGGAGGCGCTTCCTGCTGATCGCGACCCGCTGGGCTGAGGTTTCTTGTCCGGACGTGGAATCTGTGTCCCGCGGGCGCCCGCTGGACCCTTTTCCGGTCGTGGATCCTTTTCCGGGCGGGCGACCGGTGCGGGTGGCCGTCATGCGCCGGCCTCCTGTGCACGGGTCGTGCGCATCAGCACGGCCGCGGCCACCAGTGCCGCAGCCAGACCGGCGGCGGCCGTCGTCATTGCGGCGGGGGCCCCGACGGCGAACCAGAGGATGCCGAAGCCGGCCGACGCCGCCATCCGACACAGCGCCACCACGGTCTGGGCGGCCCCGATGCCGGTGGCCACTTTGTCCGGGCTGACCAGCCGGCTCGCCAGCGCGGCCAGCACGCCGTCGGTTGCGGCGTAGAAGAGTCCCAGGAGCATCAAGCACGCCACCGTGACGCCCAGGCCGCCGAACGGCACGGCGGCCAGCAGGTAACACGCCAGCAACGCTCCGTGTCCGCCCAGGAACACCCGGATCCTGCCCCAGCGGTCCGCGAACCGGCCCAGGGGAACGGCCAGGGCGAGGTACACGACGTTGGTTCCCACATAGAGCAACGGGAACCACTGCACGGCGAAGGAGTCCCGATCCTGGAGCACGAGGTAGATGAAGCCGTCCCCGACGGTCAGCAAAGCGAGGATCCCCGCGGTCACGAGCAGGCGGGTCAGTCCGGCGTCCTTCAACTGGCTCCACGTGAAGGGCGGCCGTGCCCGGTCCGGCCGCTGCGCCGTCCGCGGCGTCCTCCGGTCTGGCACCACCAGCACCAGGAGGGCGACGCCGATTACGGCGAAGGCCAGCGAAACGACAAAGACGGTGCTGAACCCGTTGGGGATGAACAGGAGGATCAGGAACGCCAGGAGCGGCCCTGTTGCGGCGCCGACGGTGTCCAGCATGCGGTGTACGCCAAAGGATCTGGCCAGATGCTCCGGTTGGGCAGACGATGAGATCAGGGCGTCCCGCGGCGCGGTCCGGATGCCTTTGCCGATGCGGTCGCCTGTCACGATCCCGGTGATCGCCCAGAACCCGCCCGCAAACAGGAAGCCGACCCGGGCCAGCATGGAGAGCCCGTAGCCTGCAACCGCCACCCGTTTCGGGTGGCCCGTGCGGTCCGAGGCCCACCCGGCGGCGATGCGCACCACCGCGCTGACGCCCTGGTTGAGACCGTCAATGAAACCGAAGGCAATGGTCGAGAGGCCCAGAAATCCGGTGACGTACAGCGGCAGGATGGCGGACACGGATTCCGAGGAGATGTCGGTGGCCATGCTAACGATGCCCAGCCAGAGAATGACAGGCGACAGCCGGAAGGCCACGCCCGGTCCGGGCGGGGCTTCCGTCCGTGTATCGCCGGCGTTCTTCCTGCCACCGGTGCGGTCGGCCATTGAGATGTACACGGCGGCCTACCCTTGCGTGTCCGGCGTCGTGTCGGCCCTTTTGACTCCGGCTTTAACGCCGGCGCGATAACAATTCCTACAGTCCCCAGCTCCCATGGCGACAGTTTGTCACCGGCCAAGAGGGGTGCGGAAGCGTAGGACTACTTGTTTTCGGCCTGCCTACCAGCGGCCGTTACGCGGTCTGGGCTGGCAGACGGGGCAGGTATAGGACGAGCGGTTCATGAACTGCTCCCGCCGCATGATGCTCACGAGGCCGGCGGCGGCGCAGCGCTTGCACTCCTGGCCCTCACGGCCGTAGGCGTTGAGGGAGCGGTCGAAGTATCCCGAGGCGCCGTTGACATTGACGTAGAGCGAATCGAAGCTCGTCCCGCCGGCAGCCAGGGCGTCCGTCATGACCTCGCGGGCGGCGTCGAGCACGCGCAGCGCGTCGGCCCGGCGCAGGGTGTCGGTGGGCCGGGCATAGTGCAGCTGCGCCTTCCAGAGAGCCTCGTCGGCGTAGATGTTGCCGATCCCGGAGACCAGGCCCTGGTCCAGGAGCGCCCGCTTGAGTCCGGTCTTCCGGGCACGCAGGCGCCGGTAGAAGGTGGCGAAGGAAAAGTAGGGATCCAGCGGGTCCCGGGCAATGTGCGAGGCTTCCTCGGCGATGAGCGGCAGCGGTGTTTCGGCGAGGCCGCCAGGGCCGCCGTCGTCCGTGGGAATCAGCGAGGTCAGGAACAGGCCGCCGAAGATGCGCTGGTCCACGAACCGGAGCTGTTCCGGCATACCTTCGGCCGGGCTGAGCCGCAACCGGACTTTCAGGTGCTTTTCATCCGGCACGCCGGGGTCCTGCATGAGCAGCTGGCCCGACATCCCCAGATGGGCCATGAGGGCGACGGCGGGGGCCGGTTCTCCGGGGGCAGCATCTGCGGATACGGCGGGCGTGTCCGCCAGCGGCATCCAGAGGAATTTGCCGCGGCGGACCACGTCCAGCACCCGCGCGCCTTCCAGGTTGCCGGCGAAGTCCTCCGGTCCCAGGGCGTGCCGGCGCAGGGAGCGCGGATCCAGGACGTCGACGGCGGTGATGGTCCGGCCCCGCACCCAGCTCACGAGCCCGCGCCGGACCACCTCGACTTCGGGCAGTTCAGGCAATGCCGCTGCCTAGCTGCCGGTTTGGGTGTCGGAGGCCTGGGCGTCGGAGGCCTGGGTGTCGGCAGCAGGGGTCGTCAGCCGGCGCCAGGCGTCGGCCGCAGCTTCCTGCTCGGCTTCCTTCTTGGAGTTGCCGGTGCCGGTGCCGTAGTCCGTGCCGCCGATCCTCAGCACCGCCTCGAACGTCCTGGCGTGGTCCGGTCCGGAGCCGTCAACCGCATAGTTGATGGTCCCGAGCTGCCGGCTGGCCGCCAGCTCCTGGATACTCGTCTTCCAGTCGGTTCCCGCGCCAAGGGCCGCGGCATCCTTCAGCAGCGGGCCGATCAGCCGCATGACCAGCTGCCGGGCCGTTTCGATGTCGTTGGAGAGGTAGGTGGCGCCGATCAGCGCCTCCATGGTGTCCGCCAGGATCGAGGCCTTGTTCTTGCCCTCGGTGAGCTTCTCGCCCTGTCCGAGGTAGATGTACTCGCCCAGGCCGATGCTGCGGCCAATGCCTGCCAGCGCCCGCGTGCTGACGACGGCGGAACGGCGCTTGGCCAGGTCGCCTTCGGGCAGCGTGGGGTTGTCACGGTACAGCGCGTCAGTGACGGAGAACCCCAGGATGGAGTCGCCAAGGAATTCGAGCCGTTCGTTGGTGGGGATGCCGCCGTTTTCGTAGGCATAGGAACGGTGTGTGAGCGCAAGACGAAGCGTCCCGGCGTCAATAGTGACACCGAGACGCTTCAGAAGCTCTTCAGTTGAAGACATCTTTTTCAGCCTGTTGGCGGATTAGACGTCTGCGACCTTGCGGCCCTTGTACTCAAGGAACAGCGCGGTGCCAGCCGAGTCGGTAACGACCTTTGCCTGGTGCGGCAGGCTGTAAACAACCTGGCCGTTCTCTACGGTCTTCACCAGGTGGGGGGCAGTTGCCTTCCACTGGGAGCGGCGGGCGCGGGTATTCGAGCGAGACATTTTCCGCTTCGGGACAGCCACGGCTAACTCATTTCTCTCTAGTCCAACACTTACAAATCAGTTTTGCCGGTCAGGCTTAGCCAAGTCAGCCAGGGCGGCCCAACGAGGATCTACGACCTCGTGGTGATGCCCCGGCTCGTCTTCCAGGCGAACTCCGCATTCGGAGCAAAGGCCCTGGCAGTCTTCCCGGCACACCGGCTGGAACGGCAGTATGGTGACAACTGCGTCCCGCAACACCGGCTCAAGATCGATTAGATCGTGCTCGACTCGACGTTGCTCTTCTTCGTCTTCTTCGTCCGAGAACACAGCGTCCTCATAGAAGAAAAGTTCTTGCACATCGACCTCTTGGTCATACGCAAGGGGATCCAGGCATCGGCCGCATTCGCCAGTTACTTCAACGAGCGCGGTTCCTGATACCAGAATTCCTTCGTGTACGGCCTCGAGCCGCAGATCCAGCTCGACATCCGAGCCTTCCTGCACGCCAATGAGTGCCACACCAAGATCACTTGGCGCGGGTACATGTTCCTTCAGTGTCCGCATGCTTCCCGGACTGCGTCCGAGGTCCTTGACGTCGAACGCCAGGGGCGAACTAGCATCTCGCTTAATGAGAACTCCTGTTGAACATATGACCGACGTACCATCTTAGCCTGAACTTCCGGACGGACTCAAACCGGGCAGCAGGTCAGCAGCATGATGCCGCAAACCGGCCCCCGGGCCGGGCCGCGCAACCGGCAGCAGGCCGCCGAGTACCGGTCAAGCTTACACTTTGCGGGCACGGTTCTGGACCGGCTCCCCCGGAGCCAGCCGCTTCAGCACGGACCGGGGCACAAAGTCCGAGACATCCCCGCCCAGGGTGAAGACCTCTTTGATGAGGGTGGAGGACAGGTGCAGGTAGTGGCTTTCCGCCGGCAGGAACACCGTCTCGACGCCGGTCAGCTGCCGGTTCATCGTGGCCATCGGCAGCTCGTAGTCGAAATCCGAGGACGAGCGCAGGCCCTTAACGATTGCGGAGACGCCACGCTGCCGGCAGTACTCGGCCAGGAGCCCCTCCCCCACGGGTTCCACCACGATGCCGCGCAACGATGCAAAGGTTTCCCGGGCCATGTCGATCCGCTCTTCCAGGCTGAAGCGGTACTTCTTGGCGTAATTCGTGGACACGGCCACGATCACCTCGTCGAAGAGGCCCGCGGCACGGGCAATGACCTCCAGGTGGCCATTGTGAATGGGATCAAAGGAGCCAGGGCATACGGCGCGTCTCATGGTCCGAACCTACCGTATTCGCGCCGCGGGCCGGGATAGCATGGCTGAATGTCAGCATCGAAGAACCGCTTCGCCCTGCCTTTGACCGTGCAGCCTTTTGCCACTCGGCCTTTCACCATGCAGCCGTTCACCATGGACGGGGGCGTGGCCCTGGTCACCGGCGCCGCCATGGGCATGGGCCGGCTGTACGCCCTCCGCGCCGCCCGGGAAGGCGCCGCGGTGGTGATCCTGTGGGACATCGACGCCGACGCCCTGGCCAGCACCGCCGCCGAAGTCACCGCCCTGGGCGCCCGCGCCGTCCCCCGGACAGTGAATCTGGCGGACCCCGCCGCGATCGCCGAGGCCGCCCGGGAGGCCCGGGCCGAAGGGCCGCTGGCGTTGCTGGTGAACAACGCCGGGATCGTCCGCGGCGCGTACTTCTGGGACCACACCCCGGACCGTGACATCGCCCTGACCATGAAGATCAATGCCCTGGCACCCATGTATGTCACCCTCGAATTCCTGCCGGACATGATGGCCGACGCCGGCCGGCCCCGCCGGATCCTCAACGTCGCCTCCGCCGCCGGCACGGTGTCCAATCCGCGGATGAGCGTCTATGCCGCGTCCAAATGGGCCGTCATCGGCTGGAGCGACTCGCTCCGGCTCGAGCTGGAGCAGCAGGGCTACCGCCACGTGGCCGTCACCACGTTTTGCCCCAGCTACATCTCCACCGGCATGTTCGAGGGAGCCCGCGGTCCCCTGCTGACGCCGCTCATGACGCCGGAGGATGCCGTGGACCGGGCCTGGCGGGCCACCGTCGCCGGGCAGCCGCAGCTGATCGCCCCCGCCATGGCCAAACTCGGCAAGGTGCTCAAGGGCATCCTGCCGGTGCGGGCCTGGGACTTCGTGGGCGGGAAAGTCTTCGGGATCTACTCCACCATGGACAAGTTCACCGGCCGCGCCGTCCCCGACACGAAAGCAGGCCCCCGATGACCGCGCCGATCCCCCTTCCGTGGCAGCGCGCGGCGACGGGCGCCAACCTGCTCTCCGCGGACGGTTCGCTGGGCGTGACGATCTTCGAGGAGATGACCACCCTGGCCCTCAGCACGGGTGCCATCAACCTCGGCCAGGGCTTCCCGGACGAGGACGGCCCCGTGGAGATCAAGGAGGCCGCCCAGGCCGCCATCGCCGCCGGTGCCAACCAGTACGCGCCCGGCAAGGGCATCCTGCCGCTGCGGGAGGCCATCGCCGTCCACCAGCAGCGGTTCTACGGGCTCGCTCCGGACCCCGAGACGGAGATCATCGTCACCACCGGCGCCACCGAGGCCATCGCCGCCTCGCTGCTCGCCCTGGTCGGCCCCGGAGATGAGGTGCTGACGTTCGAACCGTTCTATGACTCCTACGGCGCCATCATCGGGCTCTCCGGCGCCACCCATGTCACGGCCCCGCTCCTGGCCCCGGATTTCATGCCGGACCCCGCCGCGCTGGAAGCTGCCTTCAGTGCGCGCACCAAGGTGGTGCTGGTCAACAACCCACACAACCCCACCGGTGCCGTGTTCCCCCGCGAGGTGCTTCAGCGCGTCGTCGAACTCGCCGAGAAGCACGACGCCGTCATCATCACCGACGAGGTCTACGAGCACCTCACCTTCGGCGCCCGGCACATCCCGATCGCCACGCTGCCCGGGGCGGCCGAACGCACGCTGACCATTTCCTCCGCCGGCAAGACTTTCTCCTTTACCGGGTGGAAGATCGGCTGGATCTCCGGGCCGGCGCATCTGATGGCCGCCGCACGGACCGTCAAGCAGTTCCTGAGCTACAGCTCCGGCACTCCGTTCCAGGCGGCGATCGCGGTGGGGCTGGGACTGCCGGACGAGTTCTACACCGGCATCGCGGACACCCTCCGGTACAAGCGCGACATCCTCAGCGAGGGACTGCGCGCGGCCGGCCTCGACGTCTTCACGCCGCAGGGGACGTACTTCGTGAACGTGGACACGTCTCCGCTGGGCATCACCGATTCCGTGGAGCTGGCCCGCAGGCTCCCGGCCCTCGTGGGTGTCGCCGCGATCCCGGTGCCGGTTTTTTGCCACGCCGACGGCGCCGAGCGCACCCGCAGCCTGCTGCGCTTCGCGTTCTGCAAGCAGCTGCACGTGCTGGAGGAAGCGGCCGAGCGGCTGGCGACCCTGCGCGACAGGCTGTGAGGATGGCCGAGCAGCAGCCCGGCTCCTCACGGTTCCTGCGGACCACGGGACAGCACGCCGAGATCGAACCGGATCCTTTTACCGACGGCGGCTTCGTGCTGAGCATCGGCGGCGCGGAACAGTCCCACGTCAACCTGGCCGATCCCGGGGACATCTTCTACGAATACCTGCGCAGGATCGGGCACGTGGTGGACCTCGCCGCTCCGTGGGGCGAGCCGATCACGGCGCTGCATCTGGGCGCGGGCGCCCTGACCTTGGCCCGCTACATCCAGGCCACCCGGCCAGGCTCGGTCCAGTACGCCGTGGAGCTGGAGCGGGAGTTGCTGGACTTCGTGCTGGCGCAGCTGCCCCTGCCGGAGGGAACGCAGCTGCACACGGTGATCGGCGATGCCCGCGACGCCCTCGCCGGGCTTCCGGCGGAGCTGCGCTTCGACGTCGTGATCCTGGACATCTTCTCCGGCCCGGAAGCACCGGAGCATATCGCGTGCACCGAGTTTTACCAGGAGGCGGCGGCACGGCTGACGCCGCGCGGGGTGCTGATTGTCAACGTGGGCGACGAACCCGGTCTGACCCTCGTCCGCAGCCAGGTCGCGGCCCTGCGCCGGGCCATGACGGACGTCGCGGCGTTCGCGGAGGCCGGGATGTTCACCGGCCGCTACCCCGGCAACATCATCCTGACCGGGACGCAGGGCCCGTGGCCGGAGGTCTGGACGGCGGCGCTCACGGCGCGCGGTCCGCATCCGGCCAAGGTCCTGGCCGGCGTCGAACTGGACGTGCTGTCCGATTAATCCGCGGCCGCGACGCCGGGCTCGGCGAACCACAGCCGGGTTTCCCCGTACTTCTTCTCGGCGAAGCGTTCCAGGCCCTCCGGCCACGCCGGCTCTGGACTCCGGGAGGAGCGTTCCACCACGACGACGGCCCCCTCGCCCAGGTGCGGCACCAGCTTGGCCAGCACGGCGGCGAGGGCCGGCTCGTCCAGCGGGTAGGGCGGGTCCAGGAACACCAGGTCCCAGAGCACGGCGTCGGCGGTCCGTTCCAGGAACGATTCGACCTTGGACCGGTGAACGAAGACCACCTTGCGGCGTGCCACGGTGTTGACCAGGTCCGCGTTCTTCTGGCAGACGGCGCTGGCCTTGGCATCGAATTCGACCAAGTCCACGGAGTCGGCGCCACGGCTGCCGCTCTCCACGCCCAGTGAGCCGGAGCCCGCGTAGAGATCCAGCACCCGGGCACCGGTAATGACGTTAAAGGCGTCCAGCCGGGAAAACAGCGCTTCCTTGACGCGGTCCGTCGTGGGACGCGTCATGTTCCCGGGGACGCTGGTCAGGGGGCTGCCGCCGGCCGCGCCGGCGATGATGCGGCTCATGCGCGATCCCCCGTGGACCTGTTTGCCTGGCTTGTGGTGCTAGCCGCGTTCAAGGAACGCCTCCTTCTCGGGGTTCAAGTATTCGTCGATGGCCGCGGCGAGCAAGGGCCTGCCCGCCAGCGTGGGATCGGCTGCCACGATCCGCTGGGCGTCCTGCCGGGCCCGGGCAATCACGTCCTCGTGTTCGAGCACGCGCAGCAGTTTCAGTGTGGAGCGCCCGCCGGACTGCGAGGCGCCCAGGATGTCGCCCTCCCGGCGCAGTTTGAGGTCCTCCTGGGAGAGTTCGAAGCCGTCCGTGGTGGCCGCCACGGCGTCCAGCCGGCGGCGGCTCGGATGGCCCGGCTCCAGGGTGGTGACCAGCAGGCAGGTCCCCGGCAGGCCGCCGCGGCCCACCCGGCCGCGCAACTGGTGGAGCTGGGAGATGCCAAAACGGTCCGCGTCCAGGATCACCATGAGCGTGGCGTTGTGCACGTCCACGCCAACCTCGATCACGGTGGTGGAGACCAGCAGCTTGGTCTGGTTGGCCGTGAAGGAGGCCATGGTCTCGGACTTCAGGGCGGGGTCCTGCCGGCCGTGCAGGGGCGCGACCGGCACCCCGGCCAGGGCAGGCTCGTCCCGGAGGTGTTCCACGACGCCGGTGACGGAGGCGAGCTCCCGCGCGCCGTTCTCGCCTTCCAGGTCCGCCGCGGACGGTTCGGCCTCGCCCGGGGTGAAGTCGCCGTCGTCGTCGTCGCCGATCTTGGGGCACACCACGTAGACCTGGTGGCCGGCGTCGATCTCCTCCCGCGAACGGGACCAGATGCGGCCGGCCCAGGCCGGGTGCTCGGCGAGCCCCACCACGTGGGTGGAGATCGGCGCGCGGCCCGCGGGGAGTTCGTCCAGGACGGAGGTTTCGAGGTCCCCGAATACGGTCATGGCCACGGTCCGGGGAATCGGGGTGGCGGTCATGACCAGCAGGTGCGGCGGTTTGCTCGCCTTGGCCCGGAGGGCGTCGCGCTGTTCGACGCCGAAACGGTGCTGTTCGTCCACCACGATCAGCCCGAGGTCGTAGAAGGACACGGTCTCGCTGAGCAGGGCGTGGGTGCCGATCACGATTCCCGCCGTCCCGGAGGCCGCGTCCAGCATGGCCTGCTTCCGCGCCGCGGTGGGCATGGAGCCGGTGAGGAGCGTGACCTGGACGGCGTCCGGACCGAACCCGCCGAGCATCCCGTCCCGGGAGAGCGGCCCGAGCGTGCGCCGGATGGATTCGTAGTGCTGGGCGGCAAGGACTTCGGTGGGGGCCAGCAGGGCCGCCTGTCCCCCGGCGTCCACCACCTGCAGCATGGCGCGCAGGGCCACGATGGTCTTGCCCGAACCCACCTCGCCCTGGAGCAGCCGGTTCATCGGCGAGTCCTGCGCGAGCTCCTCGGAGAGCGTCTTGCCGACGGCGGCCTGCCCGGCGGTCAGCGTGAACGGCAGCTGGCGGTCAAAGGCCGGCAGCAGCCCGTTTGGTGCCGGGCGCCGGGCCGTCGCTTCCTCGGCGGCCAGCTGGGCCCGACGGCGGGCCAGGGCGGACTGAAGCACCAAGGCTTCCTGGTAGCGGAAACGGTCCCGGGCGCGCTGCCAGTCGGCCGGGGTTTGCGGGGCGTGGATCAGCCGGTAGGCGTCCGCGACCGGCAGGAACTTCTCGCGCGCCGCGATCTCCGCGGGCAGCGGGTCGCCGAGGGCCTCGAGTTCCAGGGTGTCCAGCAGGGTCGAGATGACCTTCTGGATGGACCAGCTGGTGAGTTTCGCCGTGGCCGGGTACACCGGGATCGGCATAGCCGCGAGCTTCTCCGGGTCCAGGCCCGGGGTGTCGGGGTCCTCATCGAGCAGCAGGAAATCGGGGTTGGTCAGGCCCAAGGAGCCGCCGTAGCGCGTGACCTTGCCGGAAAACATGGCGCGCCGGCCCGGCTGGAGCTCGGCCTTGGCCCGGAACCCGTTGAAGAAGCTGACCTTGAGCGTGCCCGGCAGTCCGCCGCCGGCCCGTCCGGAACCGGCGGTCCCGGCGTCGTCGGAAATCACGACGTCGGTGAGTGAACCGCGCCGGGCGCGCATGGCCCGGGTGCTGTTGGAGATCACCCGCGCGATCAGGGTCACTTCCTCATCCAGCGGGACCTCGCTGATGGGTGTCAGCTCGCCGCGGCTGAGATAGCGGCGCGGGAAGTAGTTCAGGAGCCCGCCGACGGTGGTGATGCCAAGGTGTTTTTCGATGACAGCCGCGGAGCGCTTGCCGATCCGGCGTTCCAGGCCCAGTTCAAGTTCAGCGTGCATATCCGTTGGGGTTTCGGGTTTCAGCGGCCAGGACCGGGGCCACGGCGGCAGCGGTGACGGCGGCCTCCGTGTCCGGGTCGCGCGGCAGGGCGAGCTCGCTCACGGAGATGTCCGTGGGCTCGCCCAGGGAACGGATCAGCGCAACGGCAGGTCCGGCATCCAGGACGTGGACGTGGACGCGCCAGCGGTAGTTTCCGGCAGCATCCACGGCGCCGCCCACCTGGCTCATGATCACGGAGTCGCCCATTTCGTCGAGCCGCTGCCGCATCATGGCGGCGTCGAGCGGGGACAGGGAGATGGTGCACATGAGTTCGACGCCGTCGTCGCGGGGCATGCCGACGTGGATGTGCGGATCCTGGACGTCGTAGCCGTGCAGGCCGTCCAGCAGTTCGCTCTGGAGCTCCTCGCCGAGCACGGCGGAGCGGAGGCAGTCCAGGATCAGGAGCATGCCCACGCCGCCGGCGTCCACCACGTGGGCGGCGTGCAGGGCAGCGAGCTGGTCCTCCGTGTGCACCACGGCGGCCAGGGCTGCCTCGACGGCGGCGTCCAGGGCCAGGCCGAGGGTCTGGTTGCTGTCATCGCCGTCGTGCGCGGAGTCCACGGCGGCCACGGCGCGGGCGGCGGCTTCCATCACGGAGAGCATGGTGCCGGGCACTGGATCACTCAGCGCGGACCAGGCCCGGAGCTGGGCCCGGTTCAGGGCCGCAGCCAGCAGCGGCGAGCTGATCCGGGTGTGTCCGGCCAACGGTTCGGCGGCGGCGCAGAGGAACACGGCAAACAGTGTTCCCGAGTTGCCGCGGGCCTGTTCCATGGCTGCCTGGCCGGCCTGCGCCAGGACGGCGCCGACGTCGTGCTGGGCGGGGTCCGGGGCGGCAACGGCGTACCGGGAACTGTGCGGGGAACTGTGTTGGGACGTTTGCGGCGCGGGGTCTGCGCCGGCGGCGTCTGTTCCGTGCGCTGCCTGGGCGGCGGCACGGGCCGCAGCCCGGGCGGTCAGGTAGAGGTTGGTGCCGGTGTCGCCGTCGGCCACGGGAAAGATGTTGATGGCGTTCAGGCGGTCGCTGTGGTTTCCGAGCGTTGTCTCCGCCTTGCTCAACCACCGCTTCATCGCTTGCGCGTTGGCGGCAATTTTAGTTTGCAAAGTGATCCCATCCCACAGCGTCAGCGGGCCTGCCCGCGATCTTTACTCCCGTGCTTTCAGTTGGTGCAGGGGTCTCTACCGAGCCTATCGCAGTGAAACCGGCAGGGAGCTGAACCCCCGCGGGGAATGTGGCCAACAGCCCGTGGTCTTCGCCGCCGCCCAGGACCCAGGGCATCGGGTCTGCCCCCAGCAGCTCCGACGCCGGCAGCAGCGGAACAGCGAGTTCCTTCAGTGCGGCGGCGTCCAGGTTCAGCACGGCATGGCTGGCCGCGGCCATGCGGTTGCCGTCGCGGACCAGGCCATCCGAAATGTCCATCATGGCCGACGCGCCGGCGTCACGGGCCGCAGGGCCCGCGGCGAGCGGCGGCAGCGGCCGGCACTGGGTGTCCATGAGGGCTCGCTGTGCGGCCGTCAGCTCCGCGACGCTGATCTCCGATTCCAGCAGCGCCAGGCCGGCGGCGGCGCGGCCCACCGTTCCGGCCAGGGCCACCGTGTCCCCCGGCCGGGCCCCGGAGCGCAGGACCGGCTCCTTGCCGTCGAGGGTGCCCACGACCGCCACGCTGACGGCCAGTTCGCGGCCGCGGCCCAGGTCCCCGCCGGCCACCGTGCAGCCGCGAGCCCCCAGCTCCCGGATGCCGGCGGTGAGGCCGTCCGCGAAATCCTCCACCCAGGACACCGGGGTTTCCGGCGGCATGGTCAGGCTCACCACAAGGGACGTGGACCGGGCGCCCATGGCGTTGATGTCGCTGAGGTTTTGCGCGGCGGCCTTCCAGCCGACGTCGTACCCGCTGGTCCGGTAGCCGTTGTTCCATTGCAGCCGGAAGTCCTGGTCCGCCACCTGGGTGTCGATGCTCAGCACCGTCCGGCCGTCCGGGGCCGCGACAATGGCGGCGTCGTCCCCGGGCCCAAGCAGCAAGGACGTGCCCGCCTCCGGGCCGCCGGCGGGCTCCGGGATGATGAGCCGCGGGAAGATGCGCTCCAGCAGCTGGGACTCCGAGAGCCCGGCCACGGTCAGGCCGGGCTCCGCGGGCCGGGTTTCGGACACGGAAGTTACAGGCACGGGAGTTTCAGACACGGGAGATTCAGGCACAGCCCTACGCTACCGCGAGGGGCTGACACCGCCGAACGGGGGCTAGAAGGTGGTCTTGAGGCAACCAAACTGTGTATTGCCCGTCGACATCCCCGCTACGCCCAGCCCCCACGCGCACACGGTGTACGTGCCGCGTTTGGTGACCGGCATGACAACCCGGTAACCGTGGTTGCCGGAGACCTGGAACACCGAGTTCACGTCGGCCCTGTACTGGTTGGCCACGTAGGCCGTGCCCTTGGTGGTGCCGTCGGGGGACGTGACATACAGGTGGACGGGGATGCTCGCCTGCGTCATGCCCGGGTCCATGCCCCAGCCGCTCGCCACCAGTGCGGATCCCGTCCCGCCAAGCTGGACTTTGAGGGACTCCAGGTACCCGATGGGTGCGGGAGTGGCTGCGACACGCACCGTCGAGCAGCCTAGGAAGCTGTTGCCCAGCGGGAAGACGCTGACGGCCAGAGCGTAGGCACAGATCTTGTACTCACCTGGCGCCTTGACCGGCAGCGCCACCGTATAACCGTGGTTTCCGGTGGTACCCATAACCTGGTTGACGTCCGCTCGGGCCTGGTTGGCGGTGTAGGCGGAACTGGTGGTCACTCCGCCGGGGTCGGTGACGTAGAGGTGGACAGGGATAGGGGCAGCCGGAGTGCCCGGATCAAAGGTCCACCCGGTCGCGGTGATAGTCGCCGTCGTCGCGTCGGTCTTGGCAACCGTACTCTCCAAGTAGCCGACTGGCGCCGGCGTTGCGCGTGGCGTGAGGTATTTACAGCCCAGAAGGCTGTTGCCTTGGCTGAACGGGCTGACAGCCAAGCCGTAGGCGCACACCTTGTATTCACCGCTCACCGTCACTGGGATGTCTGTGGTGAAACCGTGGCTTCCGGTCACGCCCATCACCAGATTGACGTCTGAGCGGCTGTTGTTGGCAGTGATGGCCTGAGACGTCGTTTTCCCCGCCGGATCCGTCACGTAGATGTGGACGGGAATGGACGCGGCAGGCGTCCCGGGATCGTAGCTCCAGCCGGCGGCACGCAGCACCGTGATCCCGCTGGCCTTGGTGAGCGTCAGGGACTCGAGATAGCCGGCCGGGGGCGCCGTCGCTGCAAGGGTCAGTGACTGGCAGCCCAGGTCCGCGTTCTCAGAACTGCCCACGGCGGTCACGCAGACCTTGTATACCCCGGCGGCCGTTAGATTGAAGGACCGGGTGAACCCGTGGTTGCCGGTGACCTGCATGATCTTGTTGACGTCCGCGCGGGCCTGATTGGCTGCTACGGCGTAGCCCGTTGCGGTACCGCCGGGCGGGGTCACATAGATCTGGACCGTGGACGATGCTGAAGGCTGAGCGGAGTCGTACGCCCAGCCGGCGATGTCGAGGCTGGCCGTGGCGCCGGAGCGGTTGATGGCCATGGACTCGACGTAGCCCACGGCGGGCGCTCCGGGCGGTCGGATGGTCACGGTGGCAGCGGTGTCGCTGACGGAATCGATGCTCACCTTGGTGCCCGCGTGGGTGCTGAAGGTCTGCCCGGCCTGCCAGGCCTGGGTGTTGCTGTAGTAGCCGTTGAAGGCGGACGCACGGGTATCTGGTGGAAGCAGGATGGAGGAGTTGCCGCCACCCTGCTGGGTGATTTTCACACCGCGGTTTCCGTTTTGCGCGACGACGGCGTCGTAGCCCACTGGGGCGCGGAGTTCCAGGAAATAGACCTCGCCGGATTTCGGGTCCGTGAACTTCGCCGCCCGGTTGGCACCGGTTCCGGCCCAGGGTGTGAGGGTCACCGTCCGTGGGGCAGACACCGTGCCAAGGTTGGCGATCTCGTTGCCGTTGCCGAACCGGCCCATTTCCCAGAAGCTGGCGCTGATCTCCGGCATGATGTCCCAGTGCGAGATGCCCATCAGGTCCAGGTTGTCGCCGTAAGGCTTGATGCTGCAGGAGGGATCGGCGAAGCCGGCATACGGCCCGGCGGCCACGTCCATGGCACCGCTGCCGCACAGCAGGCTGTTGGCATGATCCATGCCCAGGGCATGGCCGAATTCATGAGTCAGTACCGGAGTGGAGAGCCGGCTGTTCTGCGGCATCAGGATGCGGCCGCCAATGTTGCCGTTGCTATAGGTCATGCCCGCGGCGCCGTTAGTGAGGTAGGAGCCCGGGATGAAGATCACCAGTGCCGTATAGGAACTCTGCGTCCAGCCCAGCTCTTGGGAGACGGTGTCCACGATCTGCGACGGCGACTGGGTGGAAGTCGCGGCCGACTTGTGCAGGGACTGCGACGAGCTCAGGGCAATATCCACCCGGCCCGCCGTGGCATATGCCCAGTAGCGGTTGGCCGCGCTGAGCGAGGCCTTCGCCGCGGCCATCGGTACGGCCGCATCCGTTTCGGCCAGCGTCTTGTCTGCCAGCTGCACGGTCACCACGGTGGTTTTCATGGTGCCGGCCAGCGGCGCGCTCACGTAGGTGTATTCGGACTTGGCACGACCCGCGGGAGGCTCCGGGCGCACAAAGTCATCCACTCCGGGTGCCGGGCTGGGGTCCGCGACTGCGGGGACGGCAGTCGGAGCCACCGCCTCAATCTGCGTGGCGACCGCGGCCACAGCGGCCTGGGGCAACGCTGCTGCAAGCATCACGGCGGCAAGCACTGTTGCCGCTATGTTCAGTTTTCGCAAGATTGCTCGCTTAAGGGTGAGACCTCAGGTGGAGACCTGGTGGTGGGAGCGACGTAAGGTGCCTATAGCATAAACGCCAATTCACGCCTGTCACCCCCATAACTTTGATCCCTTAAATCACAACTGCATCACGCATTTTTCTTTGCAAGTTTTTTCGCAGTAATCGCGCACCATTTCGCCACCTGAAATCTGCGTGCCAAACTCTTAGCCGTGCCTCCTTCCGTCGCCGCGGTGAATACCGCCACCCGCAGGGTGCTGGCCTTCGCCGTCGGAGGCTTCCTGCTGTTGCTGCTCGTTGCCGCCCAGATGTTCGTCAACGTGGATCCGCTCAGCCTTCACCGGACCGACGCGGTCATCATGCTCGGCGGCGCGGCCTCCGAGCGGCTGCCGGTGGCACGCCAGTTCCAGGAGCAATTCCACATCCCGGTCCTAGTGATCTCGCACACGGACACCGTGGGCAACCGCGTGGCGGATGAGGCGTGCAATGCAGCCGCCTTCCCCAACGCGGACGTCATCTGCTTCAGGCCCCCGGATCTGGACACCCGGGGCGAGGCGGAGGCGATCTCCCGGTTGATCGAGGCCAACGGCTGGAGGTCCGTCACCGTGGTGACGTCCAGCTATCACGTCACCCGCGCCGGTCGGCTGATCAGGCAATGCACGACGGCGGACGTCCAGATGGTTGCCTCACACCCTGACCTGGATTTCATCCAGTGGATCCGTCGGTTTGTGATTGAAACCGGGGGGCTGATCGATGCATCTTTCCGGCCGGAATGCGCCAATCAGCGGGCGGAAATGTAACAATTGAACCTCATCCGGTTGAACTGGTCAGCCGGTTCGGGCAACTGACCGAGGCGAGGAGGACACGCTGGAACACTTTTCCGAGGTCGCTCCCCCGCTGGTTGCCACACCCCGGCATTTGCGACGCCGCCGACTGCACCAGGACATTCCCGACACGCTGCTGGTCCCCGGCGCCGAACCGCTTCCGCTGTCGACCGAAACTACGGCGTCTGCCGAATGGCCGGCAGAGGATTCGACACACGGGAAGGGCAGAAGCGACAATCCAGTTGTCGGCCGCCAGAAGCAGGAGTCCATAGAAGTTTCACGGCGACGGAAGCGGACCATAGCGCTTTGCATAGTGATTTTGGTCGCTCTCAGCATCCCTGCGCTGGTGCTGGCACTGATCTTCGCCGGCTAAGGGTCCCGGACGGCTGTCCGAGTTCACGGCTCGGCTGTGCAGTCGCGTAGGATTCAGTGGCAAACCAACTCGCGATCCTATGGGGGGACTTTCCATGCCCAGCATCATGCCGATTTTCGGGACGCGGCCAGAGGCCATCAAGATGGCCCCTATCGTTGCCGCGTTGCAACAATCTGATCATTTCGATTGTGTCGTGACAGTGACCGGGCAACACCGCGAAATGCTGGACCAGGTCAACGAGCTCTTCGGCATCGTGCCGGACCACGACCTCAACATTCTCCAGCAGCGCCAGTCCTTGTCCGCGATCATGACCCGCACCATTGACGGGCTCGACAAACTGTTCACCGACAATAAACCGGACGCAGTAATTGTCCAGGGCGACACAACCACCTCCACTGCAGGAGCCATCGCTGCGTTTTACCACGGTATTCCGGTGGTGCACGTTGAAGCCGGGCTGCGCAGTGGAGATCTTTTTTCACCGTTCCCGGAAGAGGCAAACCGGAAGATCACCAGCCAGATTGCCAGCCTGCACCTGGCGCCGACCAGCACCAGCAAGGCTAACCTGCTGGCCGAAGGAGTGAACCCGGACGACATCGTCGTCACCGGCAACACGGTCATCGATGCTCTGCTCACCACCGTGGACAAGCAGATCGCCTTCACCGATCCGCAACTCGAAGACCTCGCCGCCAGCGGCCGGAGGATCCTTTTGGTGACGACGCACCGCCGCGAGAACCAGGGTGATGCCATGCGCGGCGTGGGAAGGGCGCTGGCCCGAATCGCCGCTTCCGAGCCGGAACTGGTTATCGTTTTGCCCGCCCACAAGAATCCCGTGGTACGCGAAGCCGTCCTACCGGCACTCGAAGGCCTGTCCAACGTCGTGGTCACCGAGCCCTTGGCATACGGTGAATTCACTCGAATGCTCTCGCTGGCTCACGTCGTTCTCACAGATTCAGGCGGCGTGCAGGAGGAGGCTCCGAGCCTCGGCAAGCCCGTTCTGGTCATGCGGGACAACACGGAGCGTCCGGAGGCCCTCGCTGCTGGAACGGTATCGCTGATCGGCACCGACGAGGAACGAATCGTCAGCGAGGTATCGCATCTGCTGAAGGATCAAGACCACTATGATTCCATGGCCAATGCGGTAAACCCTTACGGCGACGGCAAAGCCGCCGAAAGGACCGTCGCAGCTTTGGAGCACATGCTGAATCTCGGCGACCGAATTGCCGAATTCGGTCTATGACCGAACAGCTAAGCGCGGGCCCGGCGACTGAATCTCGTGTATCAAAGCGCAGTAGAAGACTGGAGAACCGATGGTGCAGCCGATCAATTTTGAGGTGATGAAGGAAGCGGTTTCCCGGCAATTGCCCCAGGGATCCGACGAAGCCTCCCGATCGCGAGCCGCGCGGCTGTATCGCCAAGGCGAGATCGTCAGCGCAAGATTTGGGGTTCTTGACTACAACGGTGGTCAGATCTGGGCTGACTCGACCAAGAGGTCGCAGGCCAGATTTGTTCACGGCTTCCTTTTCCTCTCGGACTGGCACGGAACTTTGCTGCGTGATGCGGAAGTGAACCGGTCTGCTGCAGCGACCGCAATACAGATTGTCCGGACCTGGGCCAGCGCGTACGCCGATGGAACCAAGATCCCCGCTGTCTCTCACCATGACGAAACGACGGCTCAGCGGCTGATTCAGCTAACTTCATTGATCCATCAGCTCAAAGCCCTTGTGAACGAGGAAGACTTCATCTGGCTGACCGATTTGGCCGTGAATACAGCGGACCTTCTTGCCTCTGACGAGTTCCATGCCACCGGCAATAACCATGGCATGTTCCAGGACCTGGCCCTTCTGTACTTCAGTGTGATGTGCGAGGAGACTCCAGAGGCAGATCGCGTGCGCTTTTTTGACGTATCGACGCGGCGTCTCCACTCCTATTTTTCCTCGTCGTTCACCGCGGACGGGGTGCACGTGGAAAACACGCCCACGTACCACCTTATGGTTTGCAGGCACGTGCATGGGGTCCTGGAGATTCTGTCGAAAGTCAACCACGAGCACGCGGACTACTATCGCCGTCTCTTGTCAGCTGCCGCAGGTTACGCAAGCCACGCGCTCATGCCGAACGGTATGTACCCACCCGTCAGCGACACGACTCAGCAATCGGAGGTACGGGCCGCGCGGCAGAACATCTTCGACAGCGAAGAATTTGCGTACGCTGCCTCGGCCGGCAAACTCGGATCCAAGCCTCAACGGAGGACCATGGTCCTCCCGGACTCAGGCTATGCGATCTATCGGAGTGCGTGGGGCGACCCGAAGGCAACCTTTGCATTCTTCTCGGCGGCGTACAACGCAAATTATCACAAGCACTCCGATGATCTGAGTCTGTTTCTGCGCAGCGACGGAGTGGATCTCCTCTCCGAAGCAGGCGGCTATGGCTACGATTACAAGGACCCGCTGACTAAGTTTGGTTACTCCTCCTACGCCCACAATTGCCTTGTTGTCGATGGTGTATCGCTGCCCCGCACCGACGAGTCCAGCCACCTGACGACCCTCGAAGCGCATGAAGTTCGTGATGACGGCTACCGGGTCACCGGGCGGACGCAGCGCCTTAAAGACACGACGCACAGCAGAACTGTCGACATCCGCGAGGAAGCGGGGATCCCCCGGCTTGATATTTCGGACGCCATAGAATGCCATGGCGAGCATTCATTTGAATTGCTGTGGAATCTCGGCCCGGAGGTCGAGCCGGTAGTTCACGGTAACGGTTTTGAACTGTTCCACAACGGCCGTAAACTGATGGACCTTCAGTTCGATGCGGATGTACCCACATACGTGTCGGTGCATAAGGGGGAAAAGCGACCAAAATATCTTGGTTGGCGGTTTCCGCGCTTTGGTGAGGCTATTCCCTCGAATGTCGTCAAAATTGCTTTCACCGGCAGCAGCGCCCATCTCCACACCCGCATTAGACTAGCCGGCTTTAGCTACCTGGACCGCGGACTCAGCGAGGCATCCTCGGACTGGAAGCGAAGCGGCGGGCGTGTCGGGCTGAATTATCTTTCGGTGCCGGCGACCTCCGAAGCGGGCTCGGGGAAGCTCGCGGTTGTGTTTACAGCGATACACCAGCCTGGCGACTTCACATTCAACTACAAGAAGTCCGTAGATCAGACCGGGACGAATGCCCTCTACATTCTCGATGATTTTGGGGACCAGGGAGCTTACTATCTGGCTGACCATGGTGACCGGTCCATTTTCGATTCGACACAATCGCTGATCCGTGCGGAACTGCACCGTTTGGGACTGACGGCCGCGGATCTGATTACTGCGGGCTCTTCCAAGGGCGGAAGCGCAGCAGTGCTCCACGGAATAGCCGCCGGCGCCGGACGTATTATTGTCGGCGCACCTCAGGTGAAGATCGGTTCGTTCCTTCAGACACCGCACCCGAACATCTTGCGGTTCATCATGGGAGGCACCGACGATGAATCAGTACGCGCCTTGGACCAGGTGTTGTTCGACGCGATTGACGGCCTGGGGGACTCAACGAGGATCAGCATTGTTGTAGGCGAGGCCGACCACCATCATCGCAACCATGTTCTCCCGCTTAAGGAATACGCGGATCGTCACGGCAAGAACATCGATGTAACGGTGCTTCCGGGATTGCCACACGCAGAAATTGGCAGCGTTTACAGAGCTTTCCTGGTCGCAAATATAGAGCAGGAACTGCTGGGGAGCCGCGAACGTGTTGTAACCCACTTGTTCCATCACGCCGGTGACGACTCCACGTCCCTGCACTTGGTCGTGCACGCGCCATCTGGCTGGGAGATTGCTAGTCGCCTCTTCTGCGGTTCCGACCCCGTAGACAGGACCCCCTTCGGAGAAGGCCGTACTCTGCGCTGGAGTTCGCTTCCGCCGGGCCGCTACCGGGCGAGGGTCTTTCTACGAAATCCCGAAAACAGTGATGTGCCCCCATTTACCACCAAATGGTTGACCGTTTCATAGCCATCGGCTGGCCGGGAACAATCAATACGCGGTAGTCGAAAGATTCAGGTTCCGTACCTGAGGCATCGAAAGCTTGACGATGGTTAGCGCCCGTCCATCGGGACCCTTCTCGGGGGCTGGCACGGCGGTAAGGACCGACCCTGCAGGGGCGCCGGTGAATCGCAGAACGAGAGTCTGCCCATCGCGGCTGAGTACGGCCCGGTTCGACCCAAGGGTTACCGATGCATCCGTGACCCACTGCCACACGAGATCAGTGGCCTTGTCGGCGCTCACGACGTCGTTTATCACCATCGAGGTCGTTCCGTGAGAGATGGAACGGGTTGCAACTGATGTTCCCGGCAACGCTTGGCGGAGGTCTGCAGAAGCTGCCGAGGCTGAGGGCTCGGTTACCTGAGCGATCGCAGTTGTCGGCTGGTTGACACCCTGCATCATCAATGTCGAGTGGGATGATGTGCCGGCTTTCCAGTAAGTCCATCGGGTGGGCTCGGCATAGTAGGCGGAGGGGGCGTTGTCCAGTCCGCCCGGGTCTACTGACCATTGGACTCCACGGCGAAACAAGGAGACCGCGCCCAAATCCAGGTGTGCATGATTGGCTGCGTTGACGCCTCCCTTGAGCGTGGCCGTGCTGCCCGGGAGCTGCAGGACTGCAAGCCCCGTGTGGGGATACAGTGCCGATTTCTTGGCTGGCAGGCTGCCCGGTGTCGATGCCCACCACATGAGGTATGCGTCCGGTTTCTGCTTGAACTTCTTCGCTACCCAGGCCGCGACTCCTGAATTGTTTCTCACGTGGGCGTCCCAGGCAGGCATTAGGGGGCTGAGTTCAGCGGGCTCCGCATCTGCGAACGGTGTCGGATGGTCCGTGGGATCCGTACTATTCATCGCGTAGGCCGAAACTTTCGCCAACGACGGCATCGCCACCGGCACGGCTGAATACACGTTGGGCAGCGACGAGTACAGAACGGCGATCGCCCGGCTTTGGTATGTCCAGTAGCCGGGCCCCTCCTGGGTACCGCCATCTGCCGTGATCAGGCGCAGCGCCGGCTGAATGGAAACGAGGGATTCTCTGGCCAGCGCCGCAGCCCTGGCTGGAGACTTCTTGAGGAATACCGCGGCGGCGATGAAGTTGGCAGAGTTGTGGATGGCCGCGATGTTCGTGGGGGCATCGACGAAGTTCTCTTTGTCGGCCTGCAAGCATGTTTGAGGGCCGAGCCAACGCACTAATACTGTCTCCTCCATACCGGTCGACTTCGCCCAGTCCGTCGCCGTTGCTGCCGCGAGCAGTAGATGGGATGACGTCAATGTATTCATGCCAGCGGGCCCGGCTGCCAGTATTTCTTTAGCCTCGGATGCCAAGGCGTTTCGCGCCGCTTGGTCCCCGCCGGAAAGCCAACCGTATCCAAGTCGCGCGACCCGGGGGACATAGGCGGTTCGCAGGTCCGACAGCTGCAAGTGGGTCGCAGCTTCGGACGAAGCCGAGCGAAGCATTTGCGCGTGTACCGCGGCGAGGGTCGGATCCGCATCGACTCGTCCCTTGGCGTCGGCGATCAGCTTCGCGGATGTCGCTACACCAGGGCCGGTGGACGGAAGTACCGGCGTGAATGCACTGCTGGCAGAGGGCAACGCGCAACCACCCGGAAATCCTATCCATCCCGGAGCGGACGGAATCGTGCCCGCGGCGTTCTGCAGTGGGGCTAGCCACGCCGGAGACTTCAGGTCTATGGCGGGAAGCGGTTTACCGATCACCCCTAGCTGGGCAGCTGTGTCCGCCGCCAACTGCGTGGTGAATGCACTCGTCCTGTCCTTCGTCGCCCCGTAGGCAACCGGAGTAATCCGGGCCGCCGCAAAGTCATCGAGAGCTGTGGTCGCGACCGTTTGTTGAGTCGCCCGGAGACCCTTCAGAACCGTCAACTGTTCGGCCGTCTTCCGGACGGTGGATGCCTTGAGCGCCTCTGCCTTCATCTGTGTGGCAACGGCGTCCATGGCTGATTGGGTTGTAGCTGCCGTCAGCGCATCCCCCGCCTGCTTCAGGGACGCGGTACCCGAAGCGATGGCGCTCTTGACCGTCAGGGCATTCGATCTGGCCAGCTGTGTCATGAATGGGCGCGCGTCGACGTAATTCTGTGCGGCCGCATACGAGATCTGGCGCAGGGCGGCCCTTTGCTCGCTTAGAGTGGCGGCCGAAGCCGGGCTCATCGTCAATGCGGAGATCAGGACCGAGAGGGCCACGCCAGCCGAGGTGATACTAACCCATCTGGACGTGGGTCCGGCCGGCACGCCGTTTGTCGCCTGACACGCAAGATCGCGGCGCGGTGATTTCACTAGACCTACTCCATGGAGACGGAACTTCTTCTTATGCCTGGTGGTGCCCAATTGCAGCAACAACCCCTTCCGGAGCTATCGCAAATGGATCACGCCTTGCGCGTCCGTCATCAGCCTATGTTCCGGACGAGTCATGGAAGAAAGCATGCGACGAAGTTTTCGCGCAGGATTAGCCCATGATGCTCGAACCCGGGAAAGATCCTGCCCGAACGCAAGAGGCTCGGGGCAGGATCCCGCACGCTGGCGATGGTGGGCCTCAGTTATCCCCGATGATGACGTTCGACAATTCCGGAAGCACTGTGCGGGCGTCAAATTTCGAGGCGACGAAGTCCCGGGCGCGCTCGGCAGCATTGCCCCACGTCTGCTCGTCCAGGCCACCGATGAACGCCGCCATTTCCGTCTCATCACCGTGCAGCCAAGACGCCGGATAGATCTGATCCGCGCCAGGCCAAGCCAGGCTCACGGGCACGGACCCGGACGCGGCACCGTCGGGAAGCGTCAGGTGGAAGGACTCGAAATCGCTGACCGAGAGAACGATCCCAATCTTGCGGTACCAAGCCGCCATGTCGTCACCTTGTTGATCAAAGGCCACGGCTCCTGCAAGAAGCGGATCCGTTTCGATCTTGCGGTACTGCTCCTCGTAGAAGGACATCTCTTCCGGCCTGTTGGCCATCCAGGGGAAGTCCTCGGGGCGCTTGCCCTTGATGAACAGCCGGTAGCGATCGTCCTGCATCCGCAGCAGCCTCAGGACTTCGAGGGCCTTATCCAGACGCTTGCGGGCAGGCACGATGCCAACGAATCCCAGATTGAATCTGGCGCCGTCGAGCTTGTCCTGATGGAGCGATTCGATATCGACGGCGTTCGGAATGACTCTGCTCTTATGAGAAGGGACTCCGTGGTCGCGAACCGCAACATCCAAAATATGCTTCCCCACGAAGATGACTTCGTCTACGTCAGGGAATGAGACTTCCCTGACGTAGGGTCGGAAGATCTCTTGAAGGTGCAGCCGGGTCACCAAACGCTGGTGTGATGCCTTGTTTTTCGAATACCAAACCGCGTTACCGAGTGTCCACTCGCAGAAGATGACGTCTGCCTCGGCGAGCAATCGGTGGCTCTGCGCCTCGTCGTGCTTGTTGTGGTCGAGCCACTTGTCAATCGTGACGCTGTGACCAAGCTCCTCCAGCTCTGAGATTATACCGTTGGCAAATTTCAGGTCGTGTCCCGCGACCAGTACCTTCTTAGGTCCGGCACTGGTTCCGGCTATCGCCGCAGCCGGCTGGGCCACCAGTTCCCGCCGGAGACACAAGTCCCCGTCGCTCTGGGACACCTCCAGCGTTCGGAGCTGCGGGCCGGATCCATTCCCAAGGCGACGCTGGGCCAATCCAAGTCCCGGAATCTGGAGGTCATCGCTGGAAATGGAGACCGAACCCCATTTTCCGAAGCTGGCAGCCGACAACATGTCCTCGAACACCGTACGGTCGCAATGGCCCGTTCCGGGGCTGCCGATAAATGAGATGCCCTCGGCCGCCGCGCGTCGTGCTGCATCGTCACTGTCGCTGACGATCTCTATTGGCACCTCTGTTTGAACACCGGTATTGGTGCAGTAGATGCGGGCGGGTTGCACTGTCTGCCGACTCAGCAACGACGCGATGCCCGCTGTCAGTTCGGGTACAAAGACCGCGTACGGGGGAAGCTTGGGCGCCAGCACGACGATTCCCGCGGTACGTAGGACATAGGCAAGCCTGTGAGCGGCCGTGTGTGCGCGGTGCACGTGCCGGTAAGCCAGCCAGGCGTCCCGGACACGGGCCGGCTCATTGCCCATCCATTCCTCGATGAGCAGATCTGCCTCTTCCGCCCCGTTCACGATGGGAATCAGTCCGTTCATGACATGCTCGACGCCGACGCCCGTCCCGCTGATTACGGCTGAACCAGACGCGGCAACTTCCATCACCCGCCGCGAAAACATGGTGGGTGAGGCGTCGACAGAATTGACGTTGATATGCACCGGATGTGCCTTGTAGGCTTCGACCATTTCGGCATATTCAAGTCCGCCCCGGACAAAGCGTCCCAGATGCCCAGGGAAACGGTACGGGCTGTCCGGATTCAGATGCTGCCTGTCGTAAATAGACAGTCCATAGTCCTTGGCGACATTGAGTATTGTGGCCAACTCTTCGGACCGGTTCTTGTACCGGTCGCCGTAGTAGGAGCCCGCGTAGGCCACAGAGTGGTCGTACGGACGGAGCGGCGGAACAATGTTGTGCAGCCGCGGTTGGGCATAGAACGGAAGCGAAGCGACCGTCTTTTGCCTGGAACCAGCATTTTCCTTGTACCTGCGTATGCAATCCGCATCGGTGGTGAACACGTGATCAAAGTACGTGGACGTCTTCCGGAAGCGGTTGAAGTGAACCGGGTCCTCCTTGTTCCAGAAGATCGTCGGTACACCCGTTGCGTTGCAGTGCCCCAAGATTGTCCTCAGCGTTGAGAAGGACTCCTCATCGTAGTAACCGACCTTCTGGGCCCACAGTCCGTCAATTCCCTCCCAGGCAGACTCCACGAAGAGCGCATCAATGGGCTGGGCAGCGATCTGTTCGCGCCAGGACTCGGGGCGGAGTTCAACAAGCGTAGCCTCGCCCCGCAGGCCGGCCAGCGTGAACTCGTCGGAAATGATGCCGATAGTCAGCTCGCGAAGTCCGCGGCCAGCCGGCACTGCACTGGCGGCCCTTGCCCTGCCGTGCGCCTCGATGGCCCGTTTACCCGCGGCTTTCCACGTACGCTCGTTGATGGCCCATAGCCGGGCCCGTCTGCCCATCGCGGCGCGGAGTTCTGCATCCTGGGTCAGCCTGCTTATCGCTGCCGCAAGGGAAGCAGGCCGTCCGGCCTCGCTGAGAAGTGCCCGCTCCTGACGTGTGCCTGCAAGATCTCTTGAGGGTCCCAAGTCGCTGAGGATCAAAGCTTTGGCGCTGGCCATGGCTTCGAGGGGCTTGAGCGGGGACACCATCTCAGTCACCGGAAGCCGCCGCCTGGGGCAAGGCATGATGTCGAACAGGCTTACGTAGTCCGGGATCTCAGTTGCCGCTACACGGCCGGTGAAGATGACACTGTCGCGGATCCCGAGCTCCGCTGCGTGACGCTTCAGCTCGGGCAGTTGCGCTCCGTCGCCGACCACCACCACCTTGACGTCCAGCCCCTCGTCAAGAACAAGCTTGCTGGCTTCCAGCAGGTCCTCGAGGCCCTCGTACGGAACCAGGCTGCCAGCGTAACCGACGACGGTCATCCCAACTTCCAGTCCCAATTTTTGACGCAATGCGTCAAGGGGAGGCATAGGAGTAAACGTCTCGGTGTCGACCGAATTCGGCATGAGACCAATCGAATCGGCGTCGACTCCTCGTTGCACCAATTCATCTCGCAGTTGGCTCGTGATGGCCAAAACGGAATCTGCCTCTTTGGCAACGAGGGTCTCGAGCTGAACGGCGAGTCTGAAGCGATCCGTCTCGCCCCATTCGGGGTTATTTGACAGCTGTGTTATTTCCCAGAGGCCTCTCACCTCATACACAAACGGTATGCCCAGTCTGCGGGCCGCCATCAGCGCGGGTAGTGCCGTGACGTAATTTGAGGCGGCGTGGATCACGGAAACCCGATTGCGCTGGGCTTCCCGCACATAGACGTCGACGGCCTCAGTCAGGTAATAGTCCAGGCGGTCGGCGGTCCAGCTCGGTCCGGGACTGAAGATATGTGCCACGCCGTTGATCTCGCGCTCAAATCTGGCCGTTGAGTCAACTGGCACATCAACTTTGGAATCCCACGGATAGCCGGGGCGGGCTACGACGAGCACGTCCTCTCCGTTGGCCTTGAGGCCGGCGACGACGCCGGCCGTTCGCGTCGAGTAGCCATTGCTGTTGAAATGGCCGGTGCTGTGGGCGCAGTACATGATCCGTTTGCGCTCCGCGAGATAACCAATGTTGGGTTGGCGCGGCGAAAGAGCAGGTTTCCGGCTCAGAAGTTCGCACTGGCCCAGGATGTTCTGGATCAGCGCCAGTTCCGTCCCGGTGACCTCGTCCAGCAGCTCAGCATTCCGCAGAATAAACTGGGCGGGCTCCACAATGGATCCCATGACGAAGTAGTCGTGCGAAATCAATTTAATTGCAGCGGCCTGGGACGGCGTGGCCATGAAGTCACTCAGCAACTGTTGCCGTGTGACCGGGGCACTCGCGGACGCAACAACGGCCCCCAGCGCCGTATCCGCAGTCCGCGATGGCGCTCCGCCGACGGTCCGGTTCCGTAGCAAGCGGTCAGTTCCCCCGGGCCGCCCGGCTCCCGCAACGGCGTTGGATAGCAACCGGGCCGGCGCACCGATGGCACGTCCCAGCCGGAGACTCTTGGACGACCTCAGGGCCTTGAGCGCAGCTTTGAGCTCGTTGCGGCTCTTGTTCGCCGCGGTCAATTGGGACTTTGCATTGTCCCTGGCCCGCCGCATAGCCCGGAGGTCTTTCTCCAACGCCTCGACCCGCCGGCGGTCGCTGGCTTCTTCGGCCAGAAGCCGCTCATAGTCCTGAATAACAGAGTCAATGTCCTGCAAATACCGTTTGCGTTTCGCCAGCTGGACCGTGGTCAACTGGGCGACTTCGTCTGAATACTTCATTACTTCGCTTCGCGTCCGCTCGCTTGTATGGTTGCCGCCGTCGTTCTTCTATTGCCAGATGCCCCTGGTGTCCACGATCGCCTTATTGGCCGTAAACGCCGGATCAACTTCCTTGAAGACGTCGTGGTCGACCAGGAGCACGACGGCGTCAGCCGCCGCAATTGATGGTTCGAGTTCTTCGAGTGAAACGTTGTGGAGGTTCGACAACTGTCGCGGCAGGCTGTCGACATGTGGCTCCACAACCAGGATCTCGGCTCCGTCCAGCTTTAGGCTCAGCTTCTGAACAATGGACACAGCGGGAGACTCACGCAGGTCGTCGATGTTGGCTTTGAATGCTAGTCCCAGCACGGCGATCTTCGGCGAAATCTTGTCAGCCACGGCCTCCTGGACTTTTTGGATCACCCAGTCAGGCTTGGAGTCGTTGGTCTCCCGGGCCTGGCGGATTAGCCGGGCTTCGTCAGGCGCCGCCGCCACAATGAACCATGGGTCAACCGCGATGCAGTGACCGCCGACGCCGGGACCTGGCTGAAGAATGTTCACCCGCGGGTGATGATTTGCGAGCTTAATAAGCTCCCAGACGTTAATCCCGAGCTTGTCGCTGATGATGGAAAGTTCATTCGCGAAGGCGATGTTCACGTCGCGGTAAGAGTTCTCCACGAGCTTGGCCATTTCGGCTGTCGCGGCATCGGTGACGAGGATTTCGCCCTGGCAGAAAACACCGTAGAGGGCCCTGGCCAGCTCTGCCGCATGGGGCGTCAGACCGCCAACGATGCGGTCATTAGTGACAAGCTCGATCATGATACGGCCGGGCAGAACGCGCTCCGGGCAGTGAGCCACGTGGATGGCCTTGCCGCCCTGCCCGTCGAGGCTGAGATCGGGCCGCAGTTCTACGATGTATTCACCCAGAAGCTGAGTGGTGCCGGGAGGGGACGTTGATTCGAGAATGATCAGCTCGCCGCCTTCAAGCTGCGGGGCAATACCTCGGGCTGCGGCCTTGATGTAAGTGACATCCGCTGTGCGGTCCGGGTTGAAAGGCGTCGGAACAGCCACGATGTAGGCCTGTGCTTTGGGGGTTTCAATTGCGGCACTTAGCTTTTGCTGGCTCACGGCACCGGCGACGTAGGACGCCAGATCGGGTTCCACGAAGGGGACCTCGCCGCGATTGACCGATTCGACAGTTTTGGAATTCACGTCGACGCCGACGACGTTGATTCCGTTGCCAGCAAGGATGGCGGCCGTAGGGAGGCCGATGTAGCCGAGTCCGATGACGGCTACTTTGTCAATGGTATTCATAGAGAACCCCCAGTTAGACAGAGACTTCGTCCCTGTAGTTTCCAAAAAATTTCACTGTTCCGCTGGCCAGCAGCTCGGCGTCGTCCACCTTCCACGTGTGGCCGTTGGACAGCCGCTGCTGGCAATAGTTGAACCGGTCCGAGGAGTAGACAACTCCCCCACTCCCCGTGAGATCGTTCAGGAAGCGGGTGTCTTCGCCACCAGGCAAGGGTGCAAAGGGCGTAGCGCGGAATATTTCCGCCCGACCGAAAATGGTCGGTCCCATGATGGACCGCGTGTAGCGGTGTTCCCAGTCCGGAAATCGGAGGATGGTGGCGTTGTGTCCGGCCAGGTGCATGTAGTGTGCTTGCTTCCCCACCAGATCAGCCCCAGAGTAGCCTAACGCGTATAGCTGGTCGCTGAGGTAGTGAACCCCGTAGAAATCGTCGTCGTCCATCTTCGTCATCACTTCGCCCGAGGCTGCCGCCACGCACATATTGAGGCACTCACCCAGTGGAACGGACAGCTTGGCCGTTAGCGATGTCATCTTTTTAACGCCAAAGCGCTCCTTGAGCTGGTCCAACAATTCGGACTCAGGTTCAAATCCGTGCGTCAGTAGCACGAGTTCCACATCGACGTCAGCCTGGCTGCCGATTGTCTGAAAGACATGCTCCAGCTGCCATGGACGAATGGTGGACACAAGTGCGGAGATCGACGCCCGCGGTTTGCGATTCACGAGTTCAGGGCTGACTGCCGCCATCACCTGTGCGGCACGGGCGCTGTAGGTGTGGTCCCGCCATATTCTGCGCTGACCGCGGTGGAGTTGGCGATCCCCCAGTTCAGGGTTCCGGTGGAGTGCCCGCAGAAGATTTTCCGCCTCAGCCTGGGTACGGACACTGAAGATTTCATCGGATGCAAAATATGAGTCGATGGCAGGGCTGGGAGTCGTGACGAGATTGGAGCCGGATGCCACAATCTCAAATACCCTCCTGGAGCACATCGTCGGCGAATCCACAACGGAATTCACATTAAGAAATGTCTTGTACGCCTTATAGGCGGTGAGCATTTCGGCATAGTCAAGTCCTCCGACCACGCGGGCGGCAAAAGGTTCGGGAAACTGATACTTCGCGTCGCCACCCATCTGCCGTGAAAAAATCTCCAGGCCCGTATCCATTGTCGATGACGCGGAAACGGCAGCGTTGAGCAGCAAGTCCAATTGTTCACGACGTTCGGGGTACTTCTCCGTGAAATACATGCCGCCAAACGCCACATCCCGTTCATGCCACCCGAACTTGGGCCGAACTGGGTTGTGCAGCGCAGGCTGGGCTGCGAACGGCAGTACCGCAACGCGGTCGTGGCCCAGATCCTCCCTATAGGAGTCCAGTTTGTTGGCATCGCTGGTGAAGACGTGGCCGAACAGCTTCGCAGCCGCCAAGAAATCGTCGTAGTGGGGAGGGTCTTCCTTGTTCCAAAAGACGGTCGGTATATTGCGTTCGTTGCACCATCTGGTCAGTTCGCGCAATGTCGAAGGGCTCGTGTGGTCCTGGCCGGCTACTTTACCGGTCCACGATCCCCCGTTTCCCTTCCAGGCTGATTCGACGAACAGGAAGTCCACAGACTCCTCTTCGAGTTGTACCTGCCACGCCCTCGGCGTCAATGGCACGCAGTCCCATTCCAGACCGAGGGAGGTCGCTGAGAAGTCGTCAAGAATCACGCCAACGCGCGCACGGCGGCGCCCAAGGTCTCGGCGCGGATTGCTTACTGAGGGCTGGAATCTAAGCCGCCGCTTCTTGCCGCGCCCGATCCAAGCGCCCTCGGCGCCCCGCACGGTTTCAAGCTTTCGGTGGCCTGCCTCGAGCGCTTCCCGCGCCAGCCAGAGCCTTACCTGCTGGGGGCCGCCCGATCGGAGATGCCATAGGAACCTCCGCAGAGTCTTGACGTTCGCCCTCACGCTCCGGCCCGCCGAGCAGAGTTTCGATCGCTGACGTCGGCGACTTCAAGATCCTGAATCATCCGGCGCCGCAGCTTCAATGCACCAACGCGATCGCCAGCGGCCATCTTCTGGGTAAACAACCGGTACCACTTGATCACGGCGGCTGGTTCTCCATCGGAAATCAATTCACCTTGATCGATCCAAATAGCCCTGCTGCAGAGATCTGAAATTGTCGCCATGCTGTGACTGACCAGAAACACCGTGCCTGCTTGGTCCAGCAACTCCATCATGCGCTTACGGGTTCTGTCCTTGAACTGCGCATCGCCTGTGTTCAGTGCCTCATCGATGATGAGGATCTCGGGGTCGATACTGGCGGCAATGGCAAACCGCAGCCTCGATGCCATCCCGGCCGAATAGGACTTCATCGGCATGTGGATCGCATCTTCCAGGCCAGACAAGTCGACGATGGAGTCGTACTTCTCGTCGAT
Organism: Arthrobacter sp. ok909; assembly: GCF_900104405.1. Lineage (NCBI taxonomy): Bacteria > Bacillati > Actinomycetota > Actinomycetes > Micrococcales > Micrococcaceae > Arthrobacter > Arthrobacter sp. ok909. Next base: position 41,626 of record NZ_FNJS01000015.1, read on the forward strand.
CTGCCGGCGGGACATTCCCATGGCGAGACAGCCCAACACAATGTTTTCGTCGCCGGACAGGCCCGGCAATAGCGCCGCATTAACACCCAGCAGCACTGGCGTGGACGTGGCATAGACGGCACCGGAGGTGGGCGGGACCTGGCCTCCAACGAGCTTGAGCAAGGTGCTCTTGCCGGAGCCGTTCCTGCCGATGATTCCCACGGACTCACCGTGTTCCACAACTAGTGACAGCTCTTTGAGGGCGGTTACCTCCACGGCCTTGGACTGCTTTACTGCACTCTTGAGCCCGGCCCAGCCGGACGACGAAGACAAAACGTTTTGCCTTGTCCGGGACGTGGTCCTGTAGGTCATGCTCACCTTGTCGATGACAACGGCAGGTGTTCCTTGAACGAAGTTAAGCTCAGAGCTCTCGGCCATATGACTCTTCTCCCTTCCAGAAGAAGACGATTCCGAAAGCCACGGCCGCCACTGACCAGAGGGCCAGAATCACCCAGGACCGCCAGGGACCGACACTTCCGTTAAGCAGGCATTCCCGAGCCAGATAAAGAACATTGTATAGGGGGTTGTATTCCATGATCCCCTTTATAACCGGCGCCCCATCGAACCGATCAATCGAAAAGAACATGCACGAGGCATACATCCACAGCCGCATTGCGTAGGAAATCAGCTGACTGGCGTCATTGAAGATTGACACGACCCTGGCGAGGATAAGCCCAATGCCCAGATTGAAGATGAACTGAAGGACGACTATTGGTATAAGCATCAGCCAACGCCACGAAATTTCTTCCGCCGGCGGCAGGATGATAATTAGAATGAGCATCGTGATGAGGACCGGAATGTTTGATAGCAGCTCTCGCAAGTTGGCTGCTAGAACCACACTGGCACGGGGAAACTGAAAGGCCTGGATAACGTTCTTATTTGCCGAAATGATCCGAGATGAGCTTGAAATAGCCCGGGTAGTCATCTGGAAGAGAAACACGCCAATAATAAGGAAGGCGACGAAATTTTCAATTCCACCCCCGGACTTCAGCAGCACACCCATGATCAGGTAAAACATGAGCCCGTTCAGCAACGGGCCCAGCACCAGCCAAGCCAACCCGAGCCGGTCCTGCTCATTCCCGGTCTGAACCCTCGACCTGGCATCGTAGTAGACGAAGTGCCTGTAGTCCCAGAGAGCAACGAGGTAGTCAAGCAACGGCGGGCGCGCACCCACGCGGCGAAGGCCGCGCAAGTTCACGGAAGTACTTACCGCTGTGGGTTGCGGCGTGTGGGGGGCGGTTGCCGTCTCGGTACTCATGAACGCGCCACCAATAGTCGCTCATATGCCGTGGTCAGGGACAGTGCATTGGCCCTCCAGGTTCGTTTGTCCAGCACGTCTTGCCTTCCTGCCCGTCCCAAACGGGTCCGCAGCTCTTCGGAGTTGATCAACGACTCCAATTTAAGGGCGATGTCGTGGCTGTCTTCCGCATTTGCGAGCAGACCGTTGACACCGTCCGTCACTATTTCCATCAGTGCTGGCAGCCTGCTCGCTACAACTGGCCGGGCGCATGCCAGCGCTTCCACAGGTTTGAGGGGAGTGACGGAACGCGTAACTTCGAGGTCCCGGCGCGGAACTACAAACACGTCCAGCGCCCGGTGGTAACCTACCGCCCGTTCCTGAGGCACTCGTCCCGTAAAGATGATGCGATCGTTGAACCCGCTCTGACGAGCCTGCGCCTGAAGTAGAGGCTTAGAAACGCCATCCCCCACGATGAGCAGACGCACATCCGGACGTTTCCGTGCGATCAGCGTATACGCCTCAATGAGGTCGTTAATTCCCTCATAGGCTACTAAGCTACTGACCGTCCCAATGTAATAGCCGTCCTCTTCGAGGCCCAACTCGCGGCGCGCGTCGGCCGCACCCGCGGGCTGCTGGAGGAACGCTCCGCCCACGGCATTGGGAGCGATGATGATCTTCTCGCCGGGGATGCCCGCGGCGAGAATGTTGGCCTTCATGGCATCCCCCAGCGTCACCACCAAATCGGCGTCGCCCATGAGATCGGTTTCCCGGTCCTGGAATAGTCTGTACTTTTCGCTGTCCCGTGCCTCTGGTGCCCGCGTGGCAGCCCAGGTGTCCGCCAACTGACCACGGACCTCGTACACCCAAGGAATGTCCAAGGCCTCGGCCACCGCACGGACCACCATTCCATTGACAAAGTGCGTGGTGGTGTGGAGGACGCTTGGCCTGAACTGCAAGGCAACCCGCAGTAGTTCCTCCGCCTGCTGCTGCAGACGCGCATCCATGGTCGGTGCCAGCCGTGACGGGAGGAGACGACGGTAACGGACGCCGTCCACCACGTCACTGGCGCGGGCAAGGAATTTGCCCACCTGCACGGGATACCCGAGCCTCGTGACGGCCAGGACGTCCCAGCCCGCTTCCTGCTGGGCCACCATGATTGAGTGGGACCTCTGGGCGTAGCCGCTGGCTGTGTGGGGAAGGGAATTAGTAAGCAAATGCAGTACCCTGCGAGGGACGGGTGTGAAGTCCTGCCGCTGCAGCGACGGCGCCGCGCCCGCGAACACTGCTTGTTCGCCGGCGAGACGTGCCTGCTGTCGCCGTCCCGCAGCGCCGGAGCCATCGAGGGCCCTCACGGCTTCGCTGAGGTTTCCGTCATGCCACAACCTGCGGGCCCGTGCAGACTTGAAGCCGGGCGCACCGCTGGCCCGGGCCAGTAGCGCGTCGGAAATCTCGGTTAAGCCCGCAGACAGGGCTATCTCAGCCAAACGCCGGTCCCGCTCCCCCTTGGCGCACCCACGGACGGCGAGTTCGAGACGACGCTTAACGTCGTCGTCGTTTCCGTTACTCAGCGCCGCGAGGACCACCGGCGTTGCAACAGAATCTCTCGGAAGGACGGCGGAAGCCAAATTCCCCAGCGGACGCATTACGGAGGGCAGACGGCGCGCTGCCTGCAGGTACAGAAGGAAAGGATCATCAATGAAGTGCTGGCTGAGAACGCCCGCGGCAAGCCGCGCATTCTTGAACAACTGGATCATGTGCCGGAGACAGTTCGCGCAAGGAGTTCGGAGATTAGATCCATGTAGCGGCCGGCAAGGTGTCCATATTCTGCGTTGGCCTTCACCCACTGCCGGCTATCCCCGTTACGCACGAGCCTGCTCCGATCGGCGGCGAGTTCGCGCCACAGATCCGCCACGGCCTCCGGGGAGCTGGGAACAATGTCCCCAGCCTCCGCGTCCATGACAATCCTGGCTGCTTCACCGCGCACCATGGCTGTTACATGCCGCCCGATTGCCAAGACCTCATAGGTTTTGGACGGAACGGTGGTTTCGAAGGATTTCCAGTCGTCGCGAAGAGATACGACGCAGGTATCGGCAGAAGCATACCGTTCGAGCATGGCATCGCCGGTCAGGGGAGAATGAAACGTGACCGGTGCTTTCAGTTGCCGCGCCAGTTTCTCCAACGCCGGCCGCTGTGTCCCGTGTCCCACCATGTGCAAGTGCATAGAATCACCCACGAGGGCACTTGCTCTGATGGCCACATCAAGTCGCTGGCTCTCGCCGTGGTTACCCAGGTACAACGCCTCGAATACATCCCGCTCGGGTTCAGGCGGCCCGACGACGGGGATGGCGTCCAAGTGGACGCCGTTGCTGACAGTCGCCACGTTGCGGATGCCGCGCGCCCTTAGCGTAGCGGCGAAGCCCTCAGTCACGGTGATCACGAGGTCCGCCCGGTGCTGGACGAATTCCACCACATGTTCCACAACGCTCTTGACGCTGCCTTGTACTAGCCGGGCGTCGCGCGCAAGGTCCGGCCATGCATCCCGCATTTCCACGATCAACGGTACGCCGCGGACCTTGGCCAGGATGAATCCGGCCGCGAGGGACGGCAGACCGGGGGCGGTGACAATGACGACGTCAGGTTTCCCAACCATAAATCCTGCGGGAACCGATAAAGCAGCGGAAAAACACTGGTCCAGCAGACGCGCCGCTCGGGAGTTGCCGTGGCGGAGGTAAGGAACACGGAGTATTTTTTCGGTAAATTGCCCCTTTTGAAGGCGAAACGGCCTCCCCGCCATCCGACGAGGCAGGGCCCGCCGGCCGAACGGATAGTGCGCCACGGGCGTCACGACGTCTACATCCCAGCCGGATCGTGAAAATTCCTTGATCATGGCGGTCCACCGGCGCTGCGGGGGGCTTTGCTCCGGCCAGTAGGAGTGAGTCAGGAGTGTTATGCGCAGGCGATCCTTACGCGTCGCGACGGACGAGCGTTCACCATAGACTTCATCGTGCATCGTCGATATCTACTTGGCGGTTCGTTGAAGAGTGCTGGCGCTCTTGCGGCCCATGAACCGCAAATAGGCAAAGCCCAGGCCCAGCAGGACCAGCACCGTGATGGCCTGTACGGCCAAGGGGCTGCCGGTAGCCACGGCCACTGCCGCCTGGACCTCGGACTTCACCTTGACCGGGTGCCGGGTGGGCGTGGCGATAACGGCGGTGGCCGTCGACGGCGCCGATGTCGGGGTGGGTGAGGGTGTTGGCGTCTCCGTCGGGGCGTCCTCAACGGCGGGAGACGGAGCAACGGGGGCCATGGCGGACGGCGTTTCCACCATGGGCGCAGGCGTTTCGAGGGGTATAGCCGGCGGCTCTACGGGTACGACGGGCGGGACTACCGGCGCCGGGGCGGTGTCCACCGGCGGCGGTGTAGCAACGGGCAGGGACGGGTTGTCCACCGGCGGCGGCACGATCACTGGTTCGGTCGGCGTAGTCGCCGGATCCGTCGCCGGCGCTGTCGGCCCCGGGTCAGCGGGCGCCGGAGAAGGCGAAATCGCCGAAGCCAAGGGGCTAGGGAGCACCAGATCATCAGCGTTGGCGGGCGCCGCCGTGCCCATGACCGAAGCGGCGAGGATCAAAGCTCCCAGCCCCATGCCTATAGATTTCATTCGGCTGCACGACGTCATCGACAGTCCCTCCCCCAGAGTGCGAGATTGAATCAGGTGTGCGTTATGCGGCCAACACTAACGTCATTGTCGGCAGAGCCCCAGAGGTGCACGAGGTCCCAGTCTACTCGAAGGTAAGAGTCAGGCTGTTCAAAGAGATGCTACCCGCAGACCCTAAAGTGTGGCCATAGCGGCACGCGGGCCGGGTTAAGCTGGATGAATGCTCCCGTTCAGCCGCCTTGTTTCCGCGCGTCTTCCCCTTATTGTGGCGGCTGCCGCGGCCGGGCTGGCGTTGACGTCCTGCTCGCCGGTCGTCGACGTCACGCCCGCGAAGGACGCCGCGAACGCGGCCTGCGCACCGATGATGCTGGCCCTTCCCGACGCCCTTGGCGACGCCAAGCTGCGCAAGACCAATGCCCAGGCGACGGCGGCTTGGGGAGACCCGTCCCTGGTGATCCTGCGCTGCGGTGTCAACGTTCCGGGTCCCACGACGGACCGCTGCGTGAGCGTCAACGGCGTCGATTGGGTCATCAAAGAAGGCAACCCGGTGTGGACGCTGACGACGTTCGGCCGCGAACCGGCCACGGAGATCCTCATGGATCCGGACAAGATCAGCTCGGCTACCGTGCTGGCGGATCTCTCCCCCGCGGCGCTGAAGATTAAGGCCACCCGGAACTGCGTCGGCCAAGAGGACCTGCAGAACCTGCCGACCAGCAAGTAAGAAGCCCGGCGCCGTGACGCCGGGCCCGGTGCTAGTGCCCCGCGGGGCCTAACGCAGCCCCGTCTTGCGGTGCAGCGCGAGGTAGATCAGCTCGTCAATCAGTTCCGCATAGCCCAGGCCAGTGGCCTTCCACATCTGCGGGTACATGCTCTTGGGCGTGAACCCGGGCATCGTGTTGATCTCATTGATGATGAGCTCGCCCTCAGGCGTGTAGAAGAAGTCGACCCGGCTCAGTCCCTCGGCGCCGACGGCGTCGAAGGCGACGGCGGCCAGTTCCCGGACGCGGGCGATTGCCTCGTCGGGGAGGTCGGCCGGACAACTGAGCGCGGCGGCGTCGTCCACGTATTTGGCGTTGAAGTCATAGAACTCGTGTCCGCCGCCTGCCACGGAGATCTCGCCCGGCATGGACGTGCGGGGAGCATCGGTCCCCCGGCCTTCCAGCACGGCGCATTCAATCTCACGGCCCGTGATGCCGGCCTCGATCACCAGTTTGGGATCGTGCTCGCGGGCCGCCTCGATCGCGGCGTCCAAGCCCTCGAGGGAGTCCACCTTGGAGATGCCCATGGAGGAACCCGCCCGGGCCGGCTTGACGAACACGGGGAAGCCGAGCTGGTCCACGCGTTTGCGGACGGTCTCGGGATCCGTGAGCCACTGCCGGTCGGTCACGGCGATGTAGGGCCCTACGTGCAGCCCGGCCGACTCAAAGACCACCTTCATGAAGTGCTTGTCCATGCCGACGGCCGACGCCAGCACGCCGGCGCCCACGTAGCGGGTGTCGGAGAGTTCCAGGAGGCCCTGGATGGTCCCGTCTTCGCCGAACGGCCCGTGCAGGAGCGGGAAAACGACGTCGACGGCGCCGAGTTCCTGCGGAACCGCGTTCGGGGAGGCGACGATCAACTGATGCTCTCCGCCAATCTCGGCCAGCGCCACGGTCTGCGTCGACGGCGCCACTTCAGGCAGCGACGTCGCCGAGAGCGACCATTCGTTGGTGTCCCCGGAGGCCAAAACCCACTGGCCGGTCTTGGCGATCCCGATGGGGATGACGTCGTACTTGTCCTTGTCGATCGCGCCGAGGACGCCGGCGGCTGTCACGCAACTGACGGCGTGCTCGCTCGAGCGCCCGCCGAAGAGCACCGCGACGCGGGGTTTGGACTGGCCTGTGCGGGCTTCTGTGGTCATGTTGTTCTCTGACACTCTCAGTAATCGCCTTCGGGTTTCAGGTCCCGGGACAGCAACAGCGGACCCAGTTCGTCTACGGACAGTTTTCCGGCCAGGACGGCAACGACGGCTGCCGTGATCGGCATGTCGACGCCGAGCTTTCCGGCGAGTTCGTGGACCGCCTGGCTGGACTTGATGCCTTCCGCGGTCTGCTTCATCTCGGCAGTGACCTGATCGAGCGTCAGCCCCTTGCCGAGCAGCCGGCCGGCGGTGTGGTTTCGGGACAGCGGGGAGGAGCAGGTGGCCACGAGATCGCCCAGGCCGGCGAGGCCGGCCATGGTCCGGGCCTCGCCGCCCAGGGCAAGCGTCAGCCGGGAGGTCTCCGCCAGACCGCGGGTGATCACCGAGGCTTTGGTGTTGTCCCCCATCTTCTTGCCTTCGCAGATTCCGACGGCCAGGGCGATGACGTTCTTGACGATCCCACCGATTTCGACGCCGACCACATCGGTGGTGGTGTACGGGCGGAAGTAGGGGGCGGTGCAGCTGCGCGCGATCCAGCCTGCCGTGATCGGATCCGTGCAGGCCACAACGGACGCAGTCGGCTCGTCCCGGGCGATCTCCATGGCCAGGTTGGGCCCGGAAACCACGGCCACGCGGTTGGCGGGCAGGTCCAGCTCCGCGCAGATGACCTCGCTCATGCGGGCATCGGTGTGCAGCTCGAGCCCCTTCATGAGGGATACGACCACGGCGCCCGGCGTCAGGTGCTTCTTCCAGGCCTGCAGCTGCGGGCGCAGGGTCTGCGCCGGAACGGCCAGGATCACCAGTTCCGCGCCGGCCAGGACCTCGGCGACGTCCGTGGAGGCCGTGATGCTGGACGGCAGGGCGACACCGTTCAGATACTGCTCATTGCGGTGCAGGGCATTGATCTGGTCCACGACTTCGGGACGCCTGCCCCAAAGGCGGATGCTGCGCTCGACCCCGGAGGCCGTGGCTGCGTCGGCGACCACTTTGGCGAAGGTGGTCCCCCAGGAACCTGCCCCCAGGACGGCCACGGTGGTGGCGGAATCCGTTTCGCGGAAGGCCGGCGCCGGAAGCTCCGCCGTTACGGATTCCGCCGTCACTGACTCCGCCGTCACTGATTCCGGGGTCATGTGGTGACGTCCGGGTCAATGCGGCCGTGGCTGGGCTGGTTGTGCGCTGCAGGGTCCCAGCGCTCTGCTGGCGGCTCTTCGCCGCGCAGTCCGGCCAGGAGCCCGGTGATGGCGTTCATGATGACGTTCGTGGCGGCGGTGAGCGTCGCCCGGTCCAGCGGGCGGCCTTCGAAGGCGCTCAGGTCCACAGGATCCCCGACTACCAGGCGGGAAGTCTTGCGCGGGAAGAGGTACAAGCGCTTGGCGTAGCGCGGCAGGACCTCTTGGGCACCCCAATGGGCCATGGGCACCACGGGGATGCCGCTCTCCAGCGCCATGCGCGCAGCGCCGGTGTGGCCCTTCATCGGCCACAGGTCAGGGTCACGGGTCAGGGTCCCTTCCGGGTAGATGATGATCGCCCCGCCCTCGTCCACGATCTCCTTGGCGAGTTGCAGCGAGCGGTTCGCTCCCGCCGTCGTGCGTTCCACCGGGATCTGCTTGGTGGACCGCAGGATCGCCCCCAGAACCGGAACCTTGAAGAGGCTGGCTTTGGCGAGGAAGTGCGGCATCCGCTTCTGGTTGTAGAGCATGTGCCCCACTACCAGGGGGTCGATCTCGGTGCAGTGGTTGGGGGCGGCGATGAAGCCCCCGGCGGGCAGCTTTTCCAGGCCTTCCCACTTCTTGCGCATCAGCAGATTCATCACGGGCCGGATGATCCCGGCGACTGTCACAAACGTGGCGTGGCTCTTGGCCGTTTCCTTCACCGGGCCCCCGCTACTTGGCCGACGTGATGTCGAAATCGGCGCCAAGGCCCGCGAGCTTCTCGGTGAAGCGCTCGTAGCCGCGGTTGATGATGTCAATGCCTGTGACACGGGAGGTGCCGGTGGCGGCCAGGGCGGCGATCAAGTGGCTGAACCCGCCGCGGAGGTCCGGCACGTCAATGTCGGTGCCCTTGAGCTGCGCCGGCCCGGAGATCACGGCCGAGTGCAGGAAGTTGCGCTGGCCGAAGCGGCACGGCACGCTGCCGAGGCACTCCCGGTGCACCTGGATGTTGGCGCCCATGCGGATGAGGGCCTCGGTGAAGCCGAAACGGTTCTCATACACGGTCTCGTGCACGATCGAGACGCCCTCGGCCTGGGTCAGGGCGACGATGAGGGGCTGCTGCCAGTCGGTCATGAAGCCCGGGTGAACGTCCGTTTCGAGGACCAGCGGGTTGAGCTTGCCGCCGCGGTGGTAGAAGCGGATGCCGTCGTCGCCGATGTCCATGCCGCCGCCGACCTTGCGGTAGGTGTTCAGGAACGTCATCATGTCGCGCTGCGTGGCGCCTTCAACAAAGATGTCGCCGCGGGTGACCAGGGCAGCGGAAGCCCAGGAGGCCGATTCATTGCGGTCGGAGAGGGCGCGGTGGTTGTAGCCGCCGAGGTCCTGGACGCCTTCGATCCGGATGGTCCGGTCAGTCTGGACGCTGATGATTGCGCCCATCTTCTGAAGCACCGCAATGAGGTCCACGATCTCCGGCTCGGTGGCCGCGCCGGAAAGTTCTGTAATGCCCTCGGCGCGCGTGGCGCTCAGCAGGACCTGCTCGGTGGCGCCGACGGACGGGTACGGAAGGGCAATTTTGGCACCCTTGAGGCCGTTCGGGGCTGAGATGTGGATGCCGCCGGGCCGCTTCTCCACTACGGCACCGAACTGGCGCAGGACGTTCAAGTGGTAGTCGATCGGACGGTCGCCGATCTTGCAGCCGCCCAGGTCCGGGATGAAGGCCTCGCCGATGGCATGGATCAGCGGCCCGCACAGCAGGATCGGGATGCGCGAATCGCCGGCGTGGGCGTCGATCGCCGTGCTGGAGGCGGTCTTGGCGCCCTTCGGGTCAAGCGTCAGATCACCGGTGACCGGGTCCTTATCAACCCTGACGCCATGGAGTTGGAGCAGGCTCGTGACAACCTCGACGTCCTTGATTTCCGGGACGTTGCGCAACACCGATGGTTCATTGCCCAGAAGGGCAGCCACCATGGCCTTGGGGACAAGATTCTTGGCCCCGCGAACGGTGACGCGGCCAGTTAGCGGGACGCCTCCGCGGATTGTCAGAACACTACTCATATACCGGTTTCCTCACGACTACTCGCCCCCAAATCCTTACAAAGGCTCCAGCTAAGCATAGGAGTATCCGTTACCGATCCGAAATACGGGGCGGTTTGCTGGGCCGAGTGTTGGCCTTGCCTGCATGGATGCGACGGCGCTTTCGGCCATGCTCCCGCCGCCCAAGGTTTTCCCATGCTGCCCTTCCTAGAGTCTGTCTTGCCAAGGCGGAAGGTGCCGCATGGGGGCCCAAAGGATCGTTGGATGACACACAGACAGCACCGCAGAAACGCTCGCCGTGGAACTCCATCTGTCGGTGGCGTCTTGGACTCCTTTAGAAATCCAACTCCTGAAATGTGGCGAGTCATGCCGGGAGGGGTGCGTGCCATGATTCGGCCGCGGCGACGGCACTCTATCCCGGGGGTGCTGCTCGCAGATATTCGCCGCCTGTTCTTGGTTCTGGTCGGATCCGTCCTGATGATGGCTTTGGCGGCGCTGGCTCTGCACGTGCCCGCAGGCAAGGCCAGCTCGCACGATCACAGCGTGGGGCTGACGGCGACACAGGCGGCTCCGGACAGCTCCCAGGACGCGACCGGAACGCACATTCACAACGCAGTGCTGCCAGCAGCCGCGATGCTGGCCGCTCCGGTTCCCCTGTCACGGACCGGATGGACCGCTACAGCCAGCGACGAGGAGACCTTGGGCGAGGACGGTAAAGCCAGCAATGTGCTCGACGGCAGTGCTGCCACGATCTGGCACAGCAGGTGGTCCCCGGCGCCGAGTGCACCGCTGCCGCATACCATCACGATCGACACCAAGGCGACGCAAAGCATCTCGGGACTCCGCTATCTACCGCGTTCTGACCTACCTAACGGGCGGGTCGGCAGCTTCGCGATCACGGTGAGCACCAACGGCAGCACGTGGAGCGCGCCGGTGGCTCGCGGAACCTGGCCCGACACCTACGCGGAGAAGTCAGTGACCTTCACTGCGGTGAGCGCCCGGTACGTCCGGCTGACAGCGGCCACGGAGGCCGGCAATCGGGGTCCATGGAGCAGCGCGGCGGAGATAAATCTCCTGGCCGGTCAATCCACGCCTCCAACGGGAGTGCTGCCACGGGCCGGTTGGACTGCCAGTGCCAGCGATGAAGAGGTCCTCGGCGAGAACGGTCGGGCCAGTAACGTACTCGATGGCAGCACAGCCACCATCTGGCACAGCAGATGGTCCCCGGCGCCGAGTGCACCGCTGCCGCATTCCATCACGATCGACACCAAGGCGGCGCAAAACATTTCGGGTCTGCGCTATCTCCCGCGTTCCGACCTCGCGAACGGGCGGGTCGGCAATTACTCGATCGGAGTCAGCTCTGACGGAATCACTTGGAGCACGGTCGCCAGCGGGACCTGGCCGGACACCGCCGCGGAGAAGACAGCGACCTTTAACTCGGTCAGCGCCCGGTTCGTCCGGCTGACCGCTACCACGGAGGCCGGCAACCGGGGTCCATGGAGCAGCGCGGCAGAGATAAATCTGCTCGGCCCTTCAGTGGGCTCGTGGGGTCCGACGATCAGCTTCCCGATCGTCCCGGTGGCGGCGGCGCTATTGCCTGGCAACCGGCTACTCACCTGGTCCGCCTATTCACCCACGGCTTACGGCGGCAGCAAGGGATATACCCAGACGTCAATCCTGGACCTCACCACCGGAACCGTAAGTCAGGACCAACAGGTGGCCAATACCGGCCACGACATGTTTTGCCCCGGGATCTCGATGCTAGCGGACGGAAAGATCCTGATCAGCGGCGGCAGCAATAGCTCGAAAACCACCATTTACGACCCGGTGACTAACGCCTGGACTCCGGGTCCTGACATGAATATCGGCCGGGGATACCAGAGTAATGTGACCACATCGACCGGTGAGGTCTTTACCATCGGTGGGTCGTGGTCGGGTGGCACTGGCAACAAGAACGGCGAAGTGTGGTCGGCCTCAGGGGGTTGGCGAACACTTCCGAATGTGCTGGTGAACAACATCCTGACCAACGATCCCCGAGGCAGCTTCCGTGCTGACAATCATGCCTGGTTGTTTGCCGCCCCGGGTGGCCGGGTGTTCCAGGCGGGGCCGAGCCGCCAGATGAACTGGATCTCCACCACCGGCGCTGGAAGTATCACCTCTGCCGGGCTGCGCTCGGATAGCCCGGACGCGATGAACGGCGACGCTGTGATGTACGACGTGGGAAAGATTCTGACCGTAGGCGGGGCAACCGCCTACGAGAACGCCCCAGCCACGGCGGCAGCCTACACCATCGACATCAATAACCGGGTCACCGCAACCCGGACCGCAGACATGGCGGTCAGCCGGTCGTTCGCGAACGGTGTCGCGCTACCCGACGGCCAGGTTCTCGTGGTCGGCGGTCAGCCTACCCCGGTTGCGTTCACCGACACGGACGCCAGAATGACTCCCGAAATTTGGAATCCGGCGACGGGGCGATGGACGACGCTGGCCCCGATGGCCAACCCCCGGACATATCACAGCGTCGCCCTACTACTCCCGGATGCCCGGGTTTTCGTCGGCGGCGGGGGACTGTGCGGCAACTGCACGACCAATCACATGGACGGCGAAATCTTCACGCCGCCCTACCTGCTGAACGCCGACGGCAGTGCCCGCACCCGGCCGAAAATTGTGGCGGCACCCACAGCCGCCACGGCCGGCAGCACGATTGCCGTCACCACCGGAGCGCCGACCACCAAGTTTTCCCTGATGCGGATGAGCACGGTAACCCACACCGTAAACACCGATCAGCGGCGTATCCCGCTGACAGCAACCGCCGTGTCAGGCAACACCGCGTCACTGAAGCTGCCAGCGGATCGCGGAGTGCTGGTGCCAGGCACCTACATGCTCTTCGCTATGGATAGCTATGGGGTTCCGAGCGTCGCCGCTACGATCAGGATCAGTTGATGACGCCGGCACGGCAGCATCACGCCACGTGGGAACGGATTGGCCGGAATTCCGGCACCGACGCCAGCTCCCGCGCCGGGCTAAAGCCCACCAGAGCGGCATGCATCTTCCAGTTGCAGTGGCAAAGGACCGGTGACTCGTGGCGCTGGAGTCAGGCCAGCAGTGCTACAAACTTGGGACCGCGGAAAAGGCGAGTGCCGCTGTCGAGTCTTACGACTCGACAGCGTCACATCATCGCCATACACTTCATGGCCCTCCGCATCAGCGCCAGGCGCTTTCCGAAGTCCGGAGCCTCAGCGCTGGATCCCTAGGACAACTTGGCGGGCAGCGTCTTGGGCTTGAAGGAGGGCCGGGTGGCTTCGTACGCGGTGATGTCTTCTTCGTGCTGGAGGGTCAGCCCGATGTCGTCCAGGCCTTCCAGGAGGCGCCAGCGCGTGTAGTCGTCAATCTCGAACGGCGCCACAATGTTGCCGCACTGCACGGTCTTGGAGACCAGGTCCACCGTGACCTCGGTGCCGGGGGCGCTCTCAAGCTCCTTCCAGATGAGCTCGATGTCGTCCTGGGCCAACTCGGCGGCGAGCAGGCCCTGCTTGCCCGAGTTGCCGCGGAAGATGTCGGCGAAGCGGGAGGACAGCACGGTCTTGAAGCCGTAGTCCTTGAGCGCCCAGACGGCGTGTTCACGGGACGAGCCGGTGCCGAAGTCGGGGCCGGCCACCAGGACGGATCCTGCATTGAACGGCGCCTGGTTCAGGATGAACGACGGGTCCTTGCGCCAAGCGGCGAAGAGCGCATCCTCGAAGCCGGTGCGGGTGATGCGCTTGAGGTACACGGCGGGGATGATCTGGTCCGTATCGACGTTGCTCTGGCGCAGCGGGACACCGATTCCGGTGTGGGTGGTGAACTTTTCCATGGCGGATCCTTCTTCGGCTGTGTGGATCGAGGCTGGGTGGATCTGGGCTTCAGACCCGGGTTTCAGGCCTGCGCTTCAGATCCGGGGAGGGGCTAGGCAACGCCGCTTCGGAGCGCCGCGGATTCCGGAGCGGGCTCCAGATCCGAGGGCGCGCTCAGGGTGCCGCGCACCGCCGTCGCCGCCGCCACGACAGGCGAGACGAGGTGGGTGCGGCCGCCCTTGCCCTGGCGTCCTTCGAAGTTGCGGTTGGAGGTGGAGGCGCAGCGCTCCCCCACTTCCAGCTGGTCCGGATTCATGCCCAGGCACATCGAGCAGCCCGCGAACCGCCATTCCGCCCCGAAGTCCTTGAAGACCTTGTCCAGGCCCTCGGCCTCGGCCTCCAGGCGCACCCGGGCCGAGCCCGGAACCACGAGCATCCGGATGTTGGGGTCCTTGGTGCGGCCCCGGATGATGTCCGCGGCGGCACGGAGGTCTTCCATGCGCGAGTTGGTGCAGGATCCCAGGAACACCGTATCCACCCGGATGTCCTTCATCGGCGTGCCGGCCTCGAGCCCCATGTACTGCAGGGCGCGTTCGGCGGCGGCCTTGGCGTTTTCATCGCCGAAGTCATTCGGCGACGGCACCTTCGCGGACAGGGAGACGCCCTGGCCCGGGTTGGTCCCCCACGTCACGAACGGTTCCAGGGTGTCGGCGTCGAGGTCCACCTCGACGTCGAACAACGCGCCGTCGTCGGTGCTCAGCGTGTTCCAGTATTCGACGGCGGCATCCCACTCTGCGCCCTGGGGCGCGTGCGGACGGCCGTACATGTAGTCGTACGTGGTCTGGTCCGGAGCCACCAGCCCGGCACGGGCACCGGCCTCGATCGACATGTTGCAGATGGTCATCCGGGCTTCCATGGACAGGGCCCGGATGGCGGAGCCGCGGTACTCGAGCACGTAGCCCTGGCCTCCGCCGGTGCCGATCTTCGCGATGACGGCCAGGATGATGTCCTTGGCGCTCACCCCCGGACGCAACGTGCCCTCGACATTGATGGCCATCGTCTTGAACGGCTTCAGTGACAGCGTCTGGGTGGCCATGACGTGCTCCACCTCGGAGGTGCCGATGCCCATGGCGAGCGCCCCGAAGGCACCGTGTGTTGACGTGTGCGAGTCGCCGCAAACCACGGTCATGCCCGGCTGCGTCAGGCCCAGCTGCGGACCCACCACGTGCACGATGCCCTGCTCGGCGTCGCCGAGGGAGTGTAGGCGGACGCCGAACTCCTGGCAGTTGTTGCGCAGGGTCTGGATCTGGGTCCGGCTGGTGAGGTCGGCAATTGGCTTGTCGATGTCCAGCGTGGGAGTGTTGTGGTCCTCGGTGGCGATGGTGAGGTCCGGGCGGCGCAACTTGCGGCCGGCGAGCCGCAGGCCCTCAAATGCCTGCGGCGACGTAACCTCGTGCACCAGATGGAGGTCGATGAAAAGGAGGTCCGGCTGGGCGTTGGCTCCTTCGCCGTCCCCCTTGCGCACCACGTGCGCGTCCCAGACTTTCTCGGCCAGTGTCTTTGCCACGGCCTTCTCCCTTCACTGCGGTGATTAATGTGCGTTCCTGCGGGCTGTTGCTTCCACTGAACCAGCACAGCCAAGTAATACGCCAGCGCATTGACTTGCATCTCAGATAATGAGACGTCAATATCATTACATGGACAATTCTAGTGGAGTCGGTGTCATCGATAAAGCGGCCCATGTGCTTGACGCACTTGAGGCCGGCCCCACCACCCTGGCGCAGCTGGTTGCTGCCACCGGGCTGGCACGGCCTACCGTGCACCGGCTGGCCCTCGCCCTGGTGCACCACCGGCTCGTGAGCCGCGATATCCAGGGCCGGTTTGTCCTGGGCAGCCGCTTGGTGGAACTGGCTTCCGCCGCCGGCGAAGACCGCCTCATCGCCTCCGCCGGGCCCGTGCTCATGCAGCTGCGCGACGCCACCGGCGAGAGCGCCCAGATCTTCCGCCGCCAGGGCGACTGGCGCGTCTGCGTGGCCTCCGCCGAGCGGCCCATCGGTTTGCGCGACACCATCCCCGTCGGCACCCAGTTGTCCATGAAGGCCGGCTCCGCCGCCCAGGTGCTGCTGGCGTGGGAAGATCACGACCGCCTCCTGGAAGGTCTCCAGTCCGCCCGCTTCACCCCCACCGTTCTGGCCGGAGTACGACGCCGGGGCTGGGGGCAGAGCCTCGGCGAACGCGAGCCCGGGGTCGCCTCCGTTTCGGCCCCGGTCCGCGGGCCGTCCGGCCGCGTGATTGCCGCCGTCTCCATTTCGGGTCCAATCGAGCGCCTGACCCGCCAGCCGGGACGGCTGCACGCCGAAGTGGTCTGCAACGCCGGCCGGGTCCTCACGGAAGCGCTCCGCAAGACCAACGACTAAGTATGCTGTGCCCATGAAAAGCTATGCGGTGTTCCTGCGGGGCATCAATGTGGGCGGCATCAACATCAAGATGGCCGATCTCAAGGGCGCGCTGAAGTCCCGTCCCTTTGCCGGCGTGAAGACCTTGCTGGCCAGCGGCAACGTGGTGCTGGCCAGCGAGTTGGACCCTGCCGGCGTCAAACAGGAATTTGAGGCGTGCCTGAGGGAAACCTTCGGCTATGACGCCTGGGTGGTGGTGCTGACGGCGGCCCGGGTGGCGGCACTCGTCGAGTCCTGCCCCTACCCGGCCGACGACGCGTCCACCCACACCTACCTGACCCTCGCATCCGATGCCGACGTGCTCGCGGAACTCTTCGAATCCGGCCGCGGCCTGGACGGGACCGAGCTCACGCAACTGGGTCCGGAAGCGCTGGCCTGGCTCGCCCCCACTGGCGGAACCCTGGACAGCCCTTTCAGCAAGCTCTCCTCGAAGGCCAGGTACAAGGCCGCCACCACCACCCGGAACCTTCGCACCATGGTCAAAGTCCGCGACGCCGCGGCCGGGCTGTAGCCCGCCAGCCCACCGCCCCTACCGCTGGGCCCTCCAAAAAGCTGCAGCCCGCTGTCGAAGTCGCCAGCCGCCAGCGGCCAGCCTTTCAGGAACGGCGAAGCCGCCTCCACGCAGGCCTCGGTACAATTGCAGCGTTCCGTCGTCGTGACTTGTCACAACGTCAAAAATGCCGTCGCCGTCCCAGTCCACCACCTGGCACGACCGGACCGAGGGACCGAACCCAGGGTCGGCGCGGACGGGCTCCGCATACTTGCCGCCCCCGAGTGACCGCGAAACGTATAGCCAGCCGTCAGTCCGGACACTGACCAGATCGGCCGACGAGCGTATGGTTGACTTCTGGGCTGCATCAATTTCGACGATATTGGTGCCATCCTCCACGACATAGAGCCTGCCCTCACCGGTGGTCGCCATGTCCGTGTAATGGCCACGAAGAATTTCCTTCCGTGTCCGCGCGTCCATGTCGAGGACGGTTGCCGTCCCTCCGCTTATGTGGACGATGGAATCAGATTGGGGAAGATACGTGATCTCACTCGTCTTGTAGCCGGGGACCGCACTCCGGTCCAGGAGTTTGTAAGTGAAGACCACGTCTCCGCTCGCCTTGTTGAGCCTGATGACGCCGTTGTTGGTGCTCACGTACAGGATGCCGCGAACGATGAGCGGGCTGTTAATCTCGACTTCCCCGGGCAAGGGCTTCTTCCAAACGAGCCGATTCTGCCGGACATTCCAAGCAAAAACGTGTGCTGGCTTGGTGTCGTCCACTGAACCGTAGCCACCCTTGATGCCGGTGGTTCCATAGACGACGTCGCCTTCCCCGGCAAGGCCGAGGACCGATTGGCCCGGAATGGGACCGCTGATCACAGTGATGTCTGAATTGTTCGAGGGGTTGATTACTGCCAGGGCACCGGTGTTATACCCGTACTCAGCCACGGTGCCCGCTACCACTTTGCCACCGGCTTGGGCCCAGGCAAAAGGACGGGACTGCAAATGCACGTCGCGAAGCACAATGAGTTCGGTGACACTCGCGGTTCGCGGATTGAATCTAAATAGGCGGCCTTGTGTGTACGACCCCACGTAGATAGTGGATTCGTCGTATGGATACATCCCCTCAATCTGGGCAATTCCGGTGTCGTCACGTGAACGCCATGTTTCCCCCGATACCAGGTCCACTGATCCGATTCCGTCGCCCAGGTAACCACCCAGATACATCGTCGTCCCGGACGCGGACGCCGCCAACGCCTGCACCTTCAGCGGCGTGTCGGCCAAGTCAACGTTGACGGACTGGACAACCTTATTCCCGCCAATTGATACCCGGACATATTCATGGTGATTCCCCACTCCGCACAGGACGTCTACCAGGGTGTCTCCGTCCGAAGACTCGACATGCAAGGCATGCGGGGCGCCGGGAACGGCGCACACGGCCTCTTCCGCCAGGGTTCTGGAGTCGATCCGGATCAATTCAAAGATGGCCCCCGTGTTCCGGATGACATATATGTCTCCTCCAGAAGGTAGCGCCGCCGAGGCACGCATTACGGGCGACCAAGTCCACGGCGGCCGCTTCCATGTTGCGCTTTCGAGGTCATACACCCTGAATAGTTCTTTGTTTCCGTCGCCTTCGTAGTAGACGAAGAGAACGCCCGAATGGGCAGCGATGGAATATACAAAGCCCTTCGCGGCAGCGTCTGGAAGCGAGATCTCCCGCAACGCCGAGGGGCTGTCCGTCTGCCACGTCACGATTCGAGGATTCAGAACGCCGGTCCCCGCATAGACGTTGTCCTTGTTGTCGATGGCCAGGCATCGAACATACTGTGCCCCCGCATGCACACGTGGCGTATTGACAGTCTGGCGCGTGGACGGGTCGAACCGGGTTGCACTCCCCATCGGGTAATTTCCGCTCCAGATCCTGCCCTTCGAGTCGACGGCCGGAGCAAAGGCTACAGTTCGTGTACCCGGAGCGCCGCTGTAGCAGTCGGTTACAAGCCCCGACAGACTCACACTCTTAGCCATTGCCGAAGGCCCAAAAGCAACCAGGGCCTCTGCAGAAGGCTCGTAGACAACCCTGCCAGCGCCTCCTCCGCCGCCAGGGAAGGGAGTTGACGAGAGCTCAAGCTTTCCCGTGGCTGCATCGACGACTTGTACCTGGCCCTCCAGTCCTCGGCAGGCCGCTGCGAGTTTCAGGGTGCCGGCTTTGTTCCGGAAGAAGACTCCATTGGGCCTGGGGCTGCTCCGGAACACGTTTGAATACCGGCGCAGGACAGCAGCGGGCTCACTTGCGACGACGGACAGTGGAACCTCAGTGCCATCGATCGGGTCCAAGGAGTTGGCCGGACCGTTCTCCGCGGCGGCATTGCTGCAAGCCGATATTGCCACGCCGGCCCCGAAGGCCACGGCCAAGGATAGGAATGTGCGGCGCCCGACTACGCCTTCTGGATGCATCACGGATGGCCTGTCCTCGACAAGGATCTACCAGTCGATTGGAGAAGATGATAGCACTGCCGGCTTGGGAATCGGCTCGCTCGCTAGGTCCTCGGCCACCGCAGTGACGGAAGCCGTGAGCCGTTTCCGCTCCGCCACGCCGACCTCCTACGATGGCAAGCAGGGAGGCGTCCATGCCAGTCCTCGGCCTGCTCGGCGGAACTACTTACCATGTAGCGACGGCACCGCAACGTCGTTAGAGTAACCGAATGGATTATTCCGCTGCCAACGCCAGTGATCCTCACACATCTGGGCCAAAGTCCGGTGGGCGGACCAACCTAGGTCTGCCAGAGCCGCGGCCGGGTCTGCATAGCTGACGGCGGCATCGCCAGGGCGCCGGTCAGCGAATTCGTGCTTGACCTTATGGCCTACGGCTTCGCTGAATGCTTGTATGACCTCCAGTACCGAAGATCCCCGGCCAGTACCGAGGTTCCAGCGAAACACGCCACTCCGGTTGTTCAGAAAGCCCACGGCGGCGATGTGACCGGCGGCGAGATCCATGACGTGAATGTAGTCTCGGATGCCGGTGCCATCCGGAGTTGGGTAGTCACCGCCAAACACCGTTACCTTTTCCCGGCGACCGACAGCCACCTGCGCGACAAAAGGCAAAAGATTGTTCGGCGTTCCCTGCGGGTCTTCGCCGATGCGACCGGATTCGTGGGCGCCCGCCGGATTGAAGTACCGGAGCAACGCTACACGCCAGCGCGGGTCGGCCGCACCCAGATCCGAGAGGATGTCTTCGATCTGTTCCTTCGTGCGTCCATAGGGGTTGCTGGCGTCCAGCGGCTCGTGTTCATTCAACGGGACTCGATCAGAGGCGCCGTAGACAGTTGCCGAAGAGCTGAACACGAGGGTCCGGACCTCGGCCCTTTCCATTGCGTGGAGGAGGTTCAGCGTTCCTACGACATTGTTCTGATAGTAGGCGAGAGGCTTTTCCACTGACTCACCGACAGCCTTCAGCCCGGCGAAATGGATGACAGAGTCAAATCGAAACTCTGCGAACACGGCGTCCAACGCCACTGCGTCGAGCAGGTCAACCCGTCGAAACTCGACATGCCGCCCTGAGATCTCCTCGACCCGTCGAACTGACTCCGCATTGGAATTGCACAAATTGTCCAAAACGACCACGTCATGCCCATCGTCCAGCAAAGACAGCGTGGTGTGCGACCCAATGTAACCGGCTCCGCCAGTAACTAAAACCTTCATTCGGCTTAGTCTAGGGGTTCGAAACCGGAGGGAGACAACTCAACACTAGGCCAGCACGGCTCGGGAAGAGATTACCCACGTTCGGCCAGCGCCACCTGGCAACGGCAGGCCGGATCCAGGACAAGAAAAACGGCCCCGGGCTGATGCCCGGGACCGTTCCTGTTGTGACCCCAGCGGGATTCGAACCCGCGTTACCGCCGTGAGAGGGCAGCGTACTAGGCCGCTATACGATGGGGCCGCGTACTTCCTGAACGGCATTTCTACCGTTCAAGCCAAATGATTCTTTCATACACTTGGCTGCTGTTTCAAATCGATCCAATCGATTCAAAACTTCCGAATATCCGCGGAAATCCGAGAATTTTCAGAGCTGGGATACCAGGACTCGAACCTAGAATGACGGTACCAGAAACCGTAGTGTTGCCAATTACACCATATCCCAATGGCACTTCCGGACCGGATGCCTGGGCCTAAACCCTCGCTCCCGGCGCCTCAGCACGAGTAATTACTTTACCCGAGAGTTTTCACTTGCACAAATCGGGGATCCGGCGCCGGGGCGGACGGCTCCCTCCGCCCTGACCGGGACGGCCGGAGCCGGAAAACCCGGGCACACCCTTGCCAATCCGGCGGAAACAAGTTTACGCTCGGTAAGTTACCAACGAGTAACCACCCTTCCCCCACCCTGCTGCGGGCAGCTTTGCGACTATTTTCCAGTGTTAGCTGCATCACAGCTTCCGGGGTGGCCGGTAGCAGAGCCGCTGCCGGCGAGACCGTCGAGAGGATTCATCTGTGCCACAGAGTCGTGCCGCCGCCAGTGAGACACGCATCCGGACCCGCGGGCAGCAAATTGCCATCGCCATCCTGGCGCTGCTGCTCATTGCCCTGTTGGGGTTCTATACTCTTGTCACCGGACGCATCACGGCCGGGTCGGCCAAGCTCAACGACGGCGCCGGCCAGGCCTCGGCCGGCGCCGATCAGTTGAAGGACGGGGCCGGGAAACTCGCCAACGGCGCCAGCCTGGCCGATACCGGGGCCGGCAAACTTTCCGCGGGAGCGGACAAGATCTACTCGGGCATCAGCAGCCAGCTCGTCCCGGGCGCGGACAAGCTCCAGGCCGGTGCCGGGGAACTGGCCCAGGGCGCCGTCAAGATCGAGACGGACGTCAACGCCAAGCTCGCCCCCGGCGTCTACAAGGTCGATGACGGTGCGCAGAAGCTCGCGGCGGGGGCCGTGCAGCTGTCCGCCGCCCTGACCCCGACGCCGGCAGGCAACGCCGGGAGCAACCTCGCCGACGGTGCCACTCAGCTCGACGGGGGCGCCGCCCAGCTTGCCCGAGGCACCGCCGCACTGGCCTCAGGCACTGATCAGCTCAAGGGCTACCGCGGCGCCAACGGCAATCCGGAAGTCGGAACCGGGACGGCTGCCCTGGCTCAGGCGCTGGAACTGCTGCAGGCGGCGGCCAACGACCCCGTCCAAGGCCTTGTTCCGCTGTCCGTAGTGAAGGACAAGATTGCCAAGATCACTGCGGGCGCACACAAACTGGATGCCGGTGCCACTCAGCTGCAGGCCGGTGCGCAGCGGCTGCAGGACGGCGCGGGCCAACTCCATGCGGGAACGGGAAAGCTCACGGCCGGTTTCGCCACGCTGGCCGGCAAGCTGAACAGCCAGGACCCCGCCGACCCGGGCGTGGTGCTGGGCACCCGGCTCCTGGCCGATGGCACTTCCAAGATCCGGGTCGGGATGGACGGGGTCCCTGGCGATCCCGAGCATCCGGGCCTGCTCAAGGCTGCCGCCCGGATGACCGACGGCAGCTCCCGGCTGGCCGACGGAACCGTGGCCCTGAACGCCGGCATCAAGGGAACCCCGGGCGATCCGGCCAACCCCGGGCTGCTCAACGGCTCCCAGGCGCTGGCGGACGGGGCCTCGGAGCTCTCTGCTGGTAACACGAAGCTGGCGGACGGCTCCTTGCGGCTGGCCACCGGCGCGGACAAACTGGCGGACGGTAATGCCCGGATCGCCGACGGCACCGGCACACTCTATTCCGGTGCCGCGGCGGTGTCTCCCACGACTATGCTCCGCCAGTCCGACGCCGCGACCGCGCTGGGGCTCGTCGGGGTGCTGGGCCTTGGTTCCGTGGGGGCCTTCCTAGTGCTGCGGAGGAAGAGCCGGTTGGGCGAGGCTGCCTAGACAGAGTCAGCCAACGTAGACCTAGGGGTTCCCGGCTCCCGGAGTGCTGGGGGCAGTGGGCTTGCTCTGACCCTGTCCCTGGCCCGGGCTGCGGCGAGCCTGGCCGCTAGCACCGTTCGGCCGCCCGTTCTGCAGCCGTTGAGTCATCTGGTGCTGGGCATCCGATTTTCCCCACGAGTAACCAATGAAGCCCCCTCCTCCGCCGGCAAGGAGCACGGCGATCCCCGCCGCTACCAGCACCTTTGGCATGTTCCACCATTTCTTCTTCGCCGGAAACCCAGGAGAAGAGCCCGCTGGAGGACCCGCCTGCGGCACGGCCATAGTGGGCGGCGCCTGCAGCGTCTGGAGGGTCTGGGGGGCGATGTAGGCCGGGCCCGGGGCGCCGACTTCGGTGGTGTGTTGTTCCACGTGGTATCTCCTCAACAATAAAAGTTTCAGCCCCAAGTAAACGACACAAGGCTGAGCGAATACTGGGGGTCGGCCTATCAGTCCGCTGCCGGGGGCAGGCGCAACAGATCACTGGCATTGAGGAGCTTGAGCGCGAGGGCCCCGGCGAGGACGGCGAAAGGAAGTTCCACGAAGACAGCTTCAAGGACGGCAGTGGTCAGGGCTGCCCCCGGGGCGGCGGTGGTGACATCGAAGAAGGCGTCGATGCATAGACTCGTGCTGAACGCCGCAGTGGTCAGTACCGCGTAGTGGCTGCGACGGAGCAGGAACAGCAGGGTCAGCAGAGCGCTAAGGCCCTCGAGAGCATCCAATCCGAGCCACGCGACGTTCCAGTTGCGCGCCACTGTCTTGGAAGGCATGACGCCGCCGAGGTAAACGATCCAGACTACGTAGAAGAGGACCGCCCCGACCCCGCAAGCTATGGCCGCGCGACGCCACCCCATTCCCCAGACGTGCTTGAGGATCTTGCTGCGGACAGCCAGCGCCACGAGCACGGCGATGAGCACCAGTCCAATCCGGAGGACGACAAAGTGCGGTCCCACGGACAAGTCCTCCCAAACGGAGAGCTTCGTCGGGAGCATCAAGATCGGAGTCCCCGGGACAGCGCCACCGTCCCGAAGCAGGAAGCTATGCACCGCCCGCCAGCAGGTCCAGCAGGGAACTAACCTGGCGTCCGAGGAAGCCCGGGGCCGGCTCCCCACCGCGGTTCAGCCAGACGCCGAGGAGGCCGGCCGCCGTCGAACCTTCTGCGTCGAGTAGCCGGTTGTCGCCGATGTACAGCGTTTCGCCGGGGCCGGTGCCGATGCGGCGGACACCCTCGAGATATATGGCGGGGTCCGGCTTCGCGACGCCGACGGTATCGGTGCCCACCAGGACGGCAATCCGTGTCAGCCCGGCCGCGTCCAGCTTAACGCGCTGGTAGTCGTGGACGTTGTTGCTGACGGCCCCGTAGGGAATGCCCGCGGCGTCCAAGGCATCCAGAAGCGGGCCGACGTCGTCAAACGCCCGGACGTAGCCGTGCTGGCGGCTCGCGTAGGACGTCACCCAGTGGTGGGCCTGCTCGCCGTCATCCAGTTCGACGCCGAAGTGCTCCAGCGCCGCCCGGCCGCGGAGGAGCCGCTGCTCGTTGAAGGTCAGCTCGCCGGCCAGGTAGCGGTCGTAGAAGTGGGTTGTCTCGTGGGTGAAAATCCGCCCGAACCTGTCCCACCCGGCTTGGTCCAGGCCGGGCAGGAGGTGCTCGCTGACGTCACGAAGGGCCGTTGTCATGGCGAATTCGAGGTCTACCAGGGTGTCATCTATGTCGAACAGGACACCCCGGATGCCCCTGTAGGCTTGTCGAAATGCCATTCCATGTGCCCCCACCGTTAGTTGACGGCCAGCAAATCCGTTGCCGGAATGTCTGAAGCTCTTAGTCCGAGGGCCCTGAATGTCCAGCCGGCGCTCTCCCATTCATCCTTGCTGAGGATATTTCGTCCATCAACAATCTGTTTGCTATTGACCAGGGGCTGGATGGCTTGCGGGCGCAGGTCGCAGAACTCTTGCCATTCCGTGAGCACCAAAACCACGTCCGCCCCCGACACAGCTTCCGAAAGCGTTGAGCAATAGTTCAATCTGGGGAACCGCTGCGCCGAGTTATCATTCGCTTTAGGATCATAGACGCTCACCTCAGCTCCTGCACTGAACAACCGTGCCGCGACGTCCAGGGCAGGCGAATCCCGGACGTCATCACTGTTCGGCTTGAAGGCCGTACCCAACACAGCAACGCGTTTGTCCTCGAGTCCGCCCAGAAGCTCCTCGGCCAGGTAGACTACGCGGTCCCGTCGCCGGAGATTGATCTCATCGATTTCAGAGAGGAACCGCATCGTCCGATCAAGGCCGAGCTCACTCACCCGCGCCTGTAGGGCTCGGATATCCTTCGGCAGGCAGCCACCCCCGAACCCAATGCCGGCGTTCAGAAACCGGCGTCCAATCCGGTTGTCGAGGCCAATGGCATCCGCCAACGTGCGGATGTCGCCTCCGACCGTCTCCGTCACTTCTGCGAATGCGTTGATGAAGGAAATCTTCGTGGCAAGAAACGCGTTGGCCGCGACCTTGACCAGTTCCGCAGTCTCAAAGTCGGTGGCTATGTAAGGGGTATCTCGAGAGAGCGCATCTGCATAGACTTCACGGAGCACGGCGTGGGCCCTGGGTGAATCGGCGCCTACTACGAGGCGATCCGGCCGCAATGTGTCTTGAACCGCAAAGCCCTCACGCAGGAACTCCGGATTCCAAGCAAGATCAATCTCGACCCCGTCCCGCTTAGTCTCGGCGATGACGGATTTGAGTCTGCGGGCAGAGCCCACCGGAACGGTGGATTTGCCAACGACCAGAGCGTCCCGGCTTATGGCTCCCGCTAGTGCCGAAACCGCGGCGTCGACGTAGGTCATGTCCGCTGCGTCTTCGCCGGCGCGTTGAGGTGTTCCCACCGCAATGAAGTGCACGTCACCGAAAGCTGCGGCTTCCTCAATCGATGTTGTGAAGCGCAACCTGCCGGAATCTATGTGCTTGAGCAGGAGCTCGGGCAGGCCAGGTTCGTGGAAAGGCAGTTCGCCGCGGCTCAGGGCGTCGATCTTCTTGGGGTCAACGTCTACGCCGAGAACTTCAAACCCAAGCTCCGCCATGGCTGCCGCATGCGTCGCACCCAGATATCCGGTGCCTATAACGGTAAGTCGCTTCCCCATGGTGAATCTCTTCCTTGTAGTGGACTCATGGTTTCCTGGGCGTGCGGATTTCTCCACGGGCCGCCCACTTTCAAACCAGACTCAGATTTTTGGATTTTTGTAAGCTAATCTTCTGGGCTGAGGCCGCGACGGCGACTCTCGGTAGGGCTACAGGTCCTGGCAACCTCCAAGCCGAGACGGGCGGTGCCCAGGAGATACACCAGGTCCTTCCACTCCCGGCTTTCCTGATCAAAGCCACCGGGGACCCTGATCGAATCGGCATCGAGATCCTCCGCAAACAAAACTGCAGCAGCCAGATAGGGCCGAATGCTAGAAACCTGGCCCTCTCGACCATCCGAATGCAGCCATGCGTTCGACGACACAGTCAACCCACGCAGGGTACGAAGAGAACCGGCAGTTTCATCGGATCGTTCAATACGGAGGTATGTGGTGTCATCACCGGTCGTCATGTCCGTCGCCGCTGCTTCACTGCCCGACCAGGAAAGGTCCAACGGCCGGGATCCGCTAGGCAATGCCTTCGGGTAATACTCGATCGGAGAAAAGGCGACAGGCACAGGACTCGCTATCGACCGCATGGCGGAATCCACCGCAGGCGAAAACTTATGCGGCAGGTGCACCAGACCGCCCATGGCGGAGTTGAATACCAGGAATGCGGCTACTGCCTCGCGGTCGGGGTGCCGATTCTTGGGCCCTGCATCAAACCAAAACGATCTAAACCGAGGTTCACCATCGTAGTCGTCGGCCGTAACGTCAAACCCGGTGTGTCCAACGTACTCACCGCTCCATTTGACTATCACAATGCCGCTCCTCGAGTTTGACGAGGACGGTTAATCGCCTCTAGAAGCGACTCCGGCACGATTGCGTCGCCCACCACTTCCATCTCTATCCAGTCACTTTCGATCTGCGCGATGAATGCTTCGACAGTACTAGCGAACCTCGAAAACACGACGGTCTCCTCTATGTCTCCGCAAGCGAATTTTCTTGTCCAGCCAAAGTGCGACGCTTTGCCGCGCGGCTCAATCTTCCTGATGAGACCGAACGTTTCCTGGTCTTCGGTGCCCTGGCACGCTACGAATTCGCCGAAAGCCTGACGGATAGCCGCTTCCATGGTGTCCAACGGATCGACGGGAACAAGGTTTTTCATCTCATCGCCCGAACCCATAAGTTCGCCTGTGACATCGAGCTCGACGCCTGAGCGCCGAAGCAGGGCTAGCTCCCTCATCGAAGCACCTACTATGACGCCTGAGTACCGAATTACGTTGTCATTCTCATCGCTTTCCACGACTACATGCGCGCAACGGTCGAGTAGAAGCTGCTTAGTGGGATCCGGCAGGCCTTCCAATGGCCCTCGAAACAAGGCGACTCTCCGCACGAGCGAATCCGGCAGGAAGGGCGCCAAAGTATCCAGGTCTTTCCCGAGCCGGACTGGAACATAGTCTTCACTTCCCCGTTCGGCACGCAACTTGTCCGCACCCCACTTTGTGGTGACATAGGAGAACAGTTGCCGAGTCTGCCGAGCAGAGGTTTTCTGGACTGTCTCATCGCCCACAGTGATCTGACCGTCGTGCACCCTGCGCATCATCATGATCTCGCCCGAGTGCGTCAATGCCACACCTGAGCGGACCATTCGCAGCGCCAGGTTGTTGTCCACACCACTGGATAGAGATTCGTCGTACCTTAGCCGTCTAATAATGTCGGTTTCGACAAGCCACGTACCATGTCCGGGTGCGCCTCCTGTGTCGAGGATGGTCCCGTCATTGAGAATTTTTGAGGCAAAGAGCTTCATCTCGCCGGTCGAATCGTCAAAATTCACGAATGAACCGAAAGACCCGTGTGTTCCAGCGACTATGTGCTCAAAGTGTTTCTCCAGGCGCCACGGAGTCATGAGGTCATCATCATCGTGAACGGCGGTGTAATATCCGTGTGCTTCGTCGGCAGCCCGGTTGCGCGCTGCCGCTATGCCGGAATTCTCTTGGAAGAAATACCTGATGCGATGATCGTCAAAACTCTCAACGATCTGCCGAGTATTATCTGTTGAGCCGTCGTCCACCACCACGATCTCAAAATCCTGCAGCGTTTGGCAAAGCACTGAATTGATACTCTCGGCCAAGAAGTTCGCTCGGTTAAACGTCGAAATAGCGACGGTTACCAGGGGTCTGGCGTCCCAGGGACGATGCAGCCAGAAAGGTGTATTCCGGACAAATGTCTTGTCGGTGTAGACAATTTCCTTATTGAAGGCGATGGCGTTCGAAGCAGCCACGGATTTTTCGTGCGTCTTCCGGGTGGGCGCATGCCACATGTGGTACATGCGCACTCGTTCATCATCTACCCACAGAAGTCGCTGACCCGCACGTTTCGCTCTGGTGGCGAAATCGATGTCTTCTCCTCCATACGTATGCATGCGCTCGTCCAAACCGCGGATGCGCATGAAGACTTCGCGGGGTACGGCCATCATGCCCCCCATGCCCCATCGTGGCCGGAGCCTGGCGACGCGTTCGAAGGTGTCCCACTGGTAACCCAGACGCTCTATGTCGCTATCCGCCCACTTTTCGGGCAGATCGCGGCACTGAAGCAGCAAACACAACGACGGGTCTTCCAGGATCCAGGTTCCGATGGTTTCCATTGATTGAGGACTGAAGACCATATCAGCATCAGTTGAAACAAGCACCGCACCGGAGGAAACGGCAAAACCTGCGTTCAGCGCTCGAGACCGAGACCAAGTCCCGTCCGTTGTCGTGTAGACATAGCGAGCACCCAAGGACTCCATCAGATCGCGCGTGTCCCCATATGCATCCGAGCCGTAGTCGGAAACAATCACTTCTCCGCGCAATGCACCAAAGGATGCCTGGATGGAACGGACAGCGAGCTCTAGCCGCGTGAGCCCCCAATTACGGAAACCGATCACGACAGATATGTCAATGGGATCTTTGGTCATCTGAACTTGTGTCCCCCACCTTTGAGAATTCGAGTTCGCATCAATGCGCCTTCGGATGTTGTGTAAGCAGATTCCACGAAGAAGGCGCTGCTAGCGAAAACGCCGGCAGCAACAGGTTCGCGCCCAGGCCATGTCAGTAGTTCGAAGGAGACCTCTGCGGGCTCATCCACAAACTCCAAGTTCACGGGCCCGCTGAATGCTTCACGCGGAGTTCCCGGACAGTATGCGAACATTTCACCGAGTGCGGCGGAATAATGCACACCCTTGCAAGTCTCGGTGACGCTGGCACCGTCCGCCTTCCAGGCCCTGACAATGATGGCGACAGACTTTTCCCCCACGCCCCGAAGGCTTTCCAGGGACAGACTGATTCGTCTAATACTCTCCCTAGCTGGCAGTGAGATCTTCGCCCTATTTTCTTCGATATCAAGAATCTGACTCATTACCCATACCTCTCCCCCGTAGCCTCAGGCATCCTACGCCAAACCAGCTAACAGCATATCCGAGACAGACATCGCCCAATGACACGGGCTGCGGCTCGGTAACACGGCGGACGAGTGGAGCTGAGGGGACTATCTCAAACACGGCGTATCCGGCGTTTCATTCAGTAGTTTCAGCTGCGGGGAATCGGTTGCTGAAGGTGGCTTGTTGGTCACCGACACCAGGTTCGCGGCGTAGTTCGTGCACCAGCGCTGTCAGGCGGTCCCGGGTAAGTTAGCGGCGATCGCGGCGACCAGTCCGGCGTGGGGCATCGGCGTTCGCCAGTTCTACCATGGATCCCGCGGACGGTCAGATCGCGGAAGAAGCCCGTTCAACCGGCCCTGTCCTCCACGGAGGAGGCTTGCCGACCAGCCAGTCCCGGACCAGCGATCCTAATCCTCACAGTTCTTTGGCTAAGGTGGGCAATTAGAGGCGTGAAGGTGGGTCTTCACTGACCTTGAATGCGTCAGCGGCGGCCCGGTCCTCCACACAGAACGGGAGCACAGGGACACCGTGTCCGCTTACTTTGTAGTGATGGAGGCGACCGATCTCCGGTTCAAGGGTTTCGAACCATCCGCGACTGATCGCATGGACAGAAGCCATAGGGACAGCGGCGTCGTATCGGGCGATCGACTTCACCCGGGTGTCCCAACCCTGGCCATGACCGACGATGTCCTCCCGCGCCCATCGTCGGGTGTGCTGCTGGAGGATCGGACGCCCAGGGTCACGCTCCTTGAAGTCGAAATTAAAGTTCAGGAACCTCACGCGCGGCATCTTCGCCGCGGTGGTGACGTCCGAAATCTTACGTCCTCCAGGTAGGACGATAAATTCGTCCACATCTATTACGGAAACCCACCCCTCGCCCCTCAGCGCGTACTTATTGAGAGCGGCGGGCAAGTACAGGTACTGACGCATGGACAGCGGATCCACTATGGGGAGTCCCCACTCAACGATGCGCTCCCGATTCATCTCCCGCCAGACCTCTGCCCGGGCCACCTTCTCGTCGCCTGCCAGCCCGTCGTAGTACTCGCCAAAAGCAGGTCTGACTTCGACGGTTATCTTTGCCGGCACGTGGAGCGTCCGGAGGACGTTCGCGCTATCGTCAGTCGGATTGTCAAGAATGACGTGGAAGTCGTCGAAACCCAGCCAAGAATGATACTCCACCCATTCTCTCAACCTCGGAGCATCGCCACGGGACATGGTCAAGATGGTGTGCTGCAAATCCAATCCTCCGGTGTATTGACGTTGTGCCATCAGACTAACCCAGGGGAGGGAATCCAACTATCGGGCGCTTTGACTCATGGAAAACCTCCGCGTAGCCGGATACGTTGCCTCGGTTTGAAATCCTCCGCGTAGCTGCGTGGTGCACGGCGGTGACGGCGGGCAGGGGCTATGCCCGTTTTCTTGGAGCCCACCCAAACCCTGATCCGGTGCCCGCCCGGCACGCCCCGGACGCCGGATCCTGTCCAAAGAGACCTGCCGCCACTGATAATCGTTAATTTGCTGTTGACATTGACGTGGCCAATTGACGTCGGGCCTGTAACGGCAGGGAACATCGATGAATCGCCAACTAGTCCGGGGCCAAGAATCATTGCCATTGGTCGGTCTTTACCGTCACAGGCGTGATGGATCTTGGTACTCAGCCCGCCCGGGAGGAGCCGATGGCGTGGTCGGGCGGTTCCTCAAACAGTTTCTCGTAATTCGGGAGTCCCCTGTGGTGCGGGGAAGGTTCGTGCAATGCTGGTGGGCCCGAGTGACAGTCGAATCTACCGAAACCGTCCCGCCGAACTGCCCGGCGGCGTCAGCCTCGGCCAGAAGCCTCCCGTGGATCCGGCTCCAGGTCCCGGCGGTGGCGAAACGCCGGTGGCTTCCATACCGTCTGCCAAGGACCAAACCCCGCCGGAAGATCCCGCCACGCATTTATGGCTTCGATCGACTCACCACAGCCACCACAGGCTGCTGTACGGCTAATGGGGACTTGTCGCCTGGGTCATGGAATCGGCTTCGTCCAACGGGAATAGATGCTCGCACCCCAAGGCCTGCATTAGGGCTTCAGCCGGGCCAAAATTAGATTCCCTTTCGAAGGGTTCGACCGCTTCGACCGGGGTGCTGCACCTGGATCACAGAGTGTCAATCAAGGTGGTGTCCTTCGTGGAGTACGGAATAGGGAGTCCTTGATCTGGAATCTTGTAGTGGTGCAGCCTGGCAACATCAGGGTCGGAGATCTCGCAGGGGCCTTTGCTGATCGGGTGGACTGACGTGAACGGCAGCAAGGCATCGTTACGGGCGATTGTTTTCACACGGTGCTCCCAGCCTTGGCCATACGCCTCGACGTCTTCTCTGGCCCATCGCATCGTGTGTTGGGCCAGGAAAGGCCTGGTGTCATCGTTCCCGGAGGTGTCGAAGTTGAAGTTCAGAAACCTAACTCGGGGAGAACGGGCAGCCGATGTAATATCTTGGATTCTGCGGCCGCCCGGGAGGGCTATGAACTCGTCCAGGTCGATTACAGCAACCCACGAGTCGCCGTTGCCTGCATAGACGGTGCTCAGCACCTCGCGGAAGTATTCGAGCTGCCGTAGAGCCAGCGGGTCGACTACCGGCAGCCCCAGTGCGGTGAGACGGGACTCGTTGGCCTTGCGCCACGCCAGCACCCTCGCCCACCGTTCCGCCGGCGTGAGCCCGTCGTAGTAGTCGCCGGAGGCCGCCCGCACGTCGATGGTGATCTTCGCCGGGACGTCCAAACTCAGTAGCACCTGCTCGCTGTCGTCCACCGGGTTATCCAAGATGATGTAGAAATCGTCGAACCCCAGCCTGGAGTGGTATTCCACCCATTCACGCAGGCGCGGAGAATCTCCTCGGGACATTGTCAGAACGGTGTGCCGCAAGCAGATCCTCCAGCAGATAGAAGTTGTCGAATCACACACTAGTCGAAGCCCGGGTCGTTCAACCATTCCGGGTCAGGCAGCGGTAACGCTGGCTAGGCAGGCAGGGATCGAATGACCTTCGCGGGGACTCCGCCAACGAGGGTGTTGTCTGGTACATCATGGTTCACTAAGGATCCAGCTGCGACAATGCAACCCTTGCCGATGGTCACTCCTCCAAGAATTGTCGAGCTCGCACCTATCCATGAGCCTTCTCCAATCACGATCGGAGCGGAAGCGTTAGTCCCGGCGCGTCTTTGGGAGTCACCAATCTCGTGGCCGTCCGTGATGAGCCGAACAAACGGTCCGATGAACACTCTGTCTTCGATGACCGTGCCTGCCCTTATGTACCCGTCGCGGTTGATGAGGCACTTCGCGCCGATAGTCACGGGTCCAAAAATCTCGGCGTTGCGATAAATGTTGGTTCCCGCCCCAACGGTGATGGGCGCGTCCTCCCGGCACTGGAGCGAAGTGTTCGGGGCGAGCTTCACGTCCTCCCCAATTGTGGCGTGCTCAGGTATCCATGCGGATTCGCGTGGGCGCAGATTGCGGAGGGCTGCGGTCAGTGCCGCCACCTGTTCTTTCAGGTCCTTCAACTCTTCTTCGATGTAAGGCATCGGGCCAAATTATCAGGCGCTCCCACCGAACAGTAAATCCAAGAATCCAACCGCCGAGGAGGCGCGCATGCACGAAGACCTGCACAGACTCTGGCTCCGTGTACAGGAGCCAATGGCGCACTCAGTGATCGACTTCTTCGTCTACCTCGCCGTGGCTGGCATGGGGCTCGCCCTGGTCCTCGACCCGCCCAGACGGTGCGCGTCAAAAACCGGTGTTACGTCTAAGACCCGAAAAGTAGGTACGCCGATGAACTCCCCGGAGATCGTCGCTGCCGTCCTCGGCTCAGGCCGCGTCAGCGCGTTCCTCGTCGCCGTCGTAAAGGGTGCCGCGGGCCGGCAACGCTTCGGCAACGTCAGCCTCAAAGACCAAATGAACGAGGCGTAGGTCGACGAGGAACGGGAGCGCACCACCGTCGAAACATACAACCGGCGGTCACTGACGCATCCCAATTCCACCGCGACTGCAGCGACCACGGCTTCAAGGACAAGGAGCTCCGCCCCTGACCGAAGCTCAATAGGATACGCCACGAACAGGCCCCCAACTTCCTTCGGGAAGGGGCGGGTGCCATTCTTGCATCCGGCTAGAGTTTGCCTCATCCGGAGGGGTCCTCGACTACCTGCCCATCGAGCTCGGGGTGGCATTCGGAACCAACTCTGAAAACCGCTGGGTCGGCCCAACGGGACGAAGATGTCCCCCAAGGGCCAAGTGATTCTCATTCGACCGCTAAAGCCTCCGCACTAGGCCGTCCTGCGCTCTCAGGATTGGGTTATGGCATCGTTCAACCTTGACGGGGAACCTGGGAGTACTTGTGGGGCAAAAGCCGCGAACGCCACAGCGAGTAAGCGTCAACACCGGCCCCTCGGCGGAAAGTTGCTTTTGTGCGTTACGACCGCCGTTGGTGAGATGGGGTCCACCCCCGAAAACCGTTGCCCTGAGGCGCGCATCGGCTCCCGCGTCCTAATCCGGGATTCCATACGCAGCAATGCCCGCGCGTTGGCTCACAGAAGACCTCCGCTATGCCGGTTTTCATGGAGCGGCGTAATACACCCGTCCGCGCCGGTGTTGCGGTTCACTTCTCGCCGGACCACAGACCGGTCCCGGCCCATCGCCGTACCGATCCTGGCGTAACTGAGCCTGCTGCGCCGGCCCATCTGAATCATCCCCCGCTCAGCCCGTGTCAACGCCCGCCCGCCCTGCCCCTCAGGTGAGGGGCAGGGTAAGCATGGCCTCCGACGGCGCCCATCGTCACGGTCATCATGTGGCCAAACTGAGCCCACCAGTTCCTCGCGGTCCCATGAGTGGCTCCGACACGCCGGGCCGCAGCAAGAATCGATATTCCGCCACACACCAGATCAACGAACTCGGTGCGCGCATCCAGGCAAGAACACGTTGACCATCAAACGCTCCATCAATCAGAGCGTTGCAACGACCATATGATTTTACCGTCGGTCACCCACAAGAGCGCCTGTCAACCCGTCTTGGCAGTCATGGACATCCGTTGACCGAAGCCTCTGGTGGCGTCAGCCGCGGAAGGCGCGGAGGCGGGCCAGGGAGGAGTCCTTGCCCAGGATGACCATGGATTCGAACAACGGCGGGGAAATCCGGCGGCCGGAGACGGCCGTGCGGACTGGTCCGAAGGCCAGGCGGGGCTTGACGCCGAGGCCTTCCACGAGGGCCTCCTTCAGGGCGGCCTGGATGTTCTCGGCCGTCCAGTCAGCAACGGGCTCCAAAGCGGCCAGGGCGGCGTCGAGGACCTCGGTGAGGTTTTCCGGCAGGCCCTTGCGGGCGTCGTCGGCGACGTCGATCGCGTCGTCGGCCTTGAACAGGAACGCGATCATCTCCGGCGCTTCGCCCAGCAGCGAGATGCGTTCCTGGATCAGCGGCGCGGCCTCGGCCAGGACTTCCTCCTCGCGGGCGTTGAGGGTCTCCCCCACGAATCCGGCGGCCTGCAGG
Source organism: Arthrobacter sp. ok909 (assembly GCF_900104405.1). Taxonomy (NCBI): domain Bacteria; kingdom Bacillati; phylum Actinomycetota; class Actinomycetes; order Micrococcales; family Micrococcaceae; genus Arthrobacter; species Arthrobacter sp. ok909. Next base: position 76,381 of record NZ_FNJS01000015.1, read on the forward strand.
TAGGGCACCAGGCGGCCGCGGAAGTCCTCCGGGTCGAGCATGCGGATGTGGGTGCCGTTGATGGCTTCGGCCTTCTTGATGTCGAAGCGGGCCGGGTTGGCCAGGACGTCGTTGACGTCGAAGTTCTCGATCAGCTGCTCCACGGTGAAGATGTCCTCGTCGGCGGAGAGGCTCCAGCCGAGCAGGGACAGGTAGTTCAGCAGGCCCTCGGGGATGAAGCCGCGGTCCCGGAGCAGGAACAGGTTGGACTGCGGGTCACGCTTGGAGAGCTTCTTGTTGCCCTCGCCCATGACGTACGGCAGGTGGGCGAAGACCGGCATGTAGCTGGCCACACCGATGTCCATCAGGGCCTTGATCAGCACCACCTGGCGGGGCGTGGAGGAGAGCAGGTCCTCGCCGCGGAGCACGTGGGTGATGCCCATGAGCGCGTCGTCCACGGGGTTGACCAGGGTGTAGAGCGGGGAGCCGTCGGCGCGGACAATGACGTAGTCCGGGATGCTGCCGGCCTTGAAGGTGATCTCGCCGCGGACCATGTCGTTGAAGGTGACGTCTTCATCGGGCATGCGGACGCGCAGCACGGGCTGGCGGCCCTCGGCCTTGAAGGCGGCGAGCTGTTCGTCGGTGAGTTCGCGGTCAAAGTTGTCGTAGCCCAGCTTGGGGTCGCGGCCGGCGGCCCGGTGGCGGGCTTCGACTTCCTCCGGGGAGGAGTAGCACTTGTAGGCGTAGCCGGCGTCGATCAGCTTGGCCACGACGTCCTTGTACAGGTCCAGCCGCTGTGACTGGCGGTAGGGCTCGTGCGGGCCGCCGACTTCCACGCCTTCTTCCCAGGTGATACCGAGCCACTTGAGGGCCTCCAGCAGCTGCTGGTAGCTCTCCTCCGAGTCGCGCGCCGCGTCCGTGTCCTCGATCCGGAACACGAATGTGCCCTTGGTGTGCCGGGCGTGGGCCCAGTTGAAGAGGGCGGTGCGGATCAGGCCGACGTGCGGGGTGCCCGTGGGTGACGGGCAGAACCGGACACGGACCGGGGTGTCAGTGGTGACTTCACCGGTGGAGGCAGCAAGCGGGGCGGAGCTGGAGACGGCGTCGGACGCGGAAGCAGTAGTCATAGTGGTACCCACATTACCAATCTCTACCGCCGCCCCTTGTCCGGAATACCGCTACGAAAACGGACAGCCGCACCGCGGATCCACGGTGCGGCTGTCCGAAATCGGCGCGAAAACCCTTTAGCGGCGCACCACCGGGTTGGAGAGGCGCCCGATGCCCTCGATCTCGACCTCAAAGCGGTCCCCGGCCTGCACCGCGCCGACGCCGGCCGGTGTGCCTGTCATGATGACGTCGCCGGGCAGGAGGGTGAAGGCCTGCGAGACGATGGAGACGAGTTCCCGGACGCCGCGGATCATCTGGTTGGTGCTGCCGTCCTGGCGCAGTTCGCCGTTGAGCCGGCCCTGGATCTGCAGGTCCTCGGTGTCGAGTTCGGTCTCGATCCACGGTCCCAGCGGCGCCGAGGTGTCGAAGCCCTTGGCCCTGGCCCACTGCAGGTCCGTCTTCTGGACGTCGCGCGCAGTGAGGTCGTTGCCGCAGGTGTAGCCGAAGATCACATCGTTCACCCGGTCCTCGGGTACGTCCTTGCAGATCCGGCCGATCACGACGCATAGCTCGGCCTCGAAAGACACGTCCTCGGAGAACTCCGGCAGCACAATGGGATCGTTGGGTCCGATCACGGAGGTGTTGGGCTTGAGGAACAGCAGGGGCTGTTGCGGGACCTCGTTGCCGAGCTCCCGGGCATGCTCCGCGAAGTTGCGGCCCACGCCGATGACCTTGCTGCGCGGAATGATCGGCGCCAGGAGGCGGACGTCTTCCAGCTTGTGCTTCACGGGGGTTCGTTCCACGCCGTGGAAGAAGGGGTCACCCTTGATGACAGTGACTTCCTCACTGCCGGGCTCACCTTCCACGATGCCGTAGAGGGGATCAGAATCAACTACAAACCGGGCGATACGCATGGTTCCAAGCGTACCGCTCCCGGCAGGTGCACCGGACTGCGTAAATCGTGCCTCTTCGGGTCCCGGTGTTAGTCTGACGCGACGCGCGAGGCGTCTTTGTCTGTTCAATTGGGGGAAACATGTTAGGTATTGATAACTCGGCAGCGCGCTCTAAACGCTTCAGCATGAAAATAGTAGCCACCGCATCAACAGCTGTGATCGCCTCCGGCGGACTTCTTCTTCTTTCCCCGCCGGCCTCCGCCGCAGAGCCGGCGACATGCTCAGCAGCGCAGGCAAGCTACCGGACCGCTCTATCTAAGGCCGCCGACGTCGACGCACTTGCCCGCCAACTCACGGCGGCAAGTCAGGCAGCTGTCCAAGCACAGCAGTTCCGCGATGCCTTGGCCGCGGCCGCCGTTGCCGACACCGTCCAAGCGCGGGCGGACCTCGACGCCGCCGCCGCGGCCGCGGCCAAGACGGAAAGCGAACTGGAGGCGGCTAAAGGGAACGTGCAACGCGCGCTTACCATTGCCAGGTGGGCGGCCGACGCCGTCGACAGGATCCAGACCGAACTTGATGGGCTGCCTGAGCTGAATGACGCGGCCGAGAAGCAGGCCCGGACGCAACTTACCGCGGCGACTGCCGCACGGTCCGACGCGGCTGTCAATGTTACCGCTGTTCAAGCATCACTGGAGGCCGCCAGAGCGTCTCACGACCAGCCGGCCATCAACGCCGCCCAGGCCGCGCTGCTGGCTAAATAAAATCTGCTGGAAGCGGCTGAGGCGCAACTGGGTGCAGCAACACTGGCGCTGGAAGGGGTGAAGGCCCAGGGTGAAGCCCGGTTGGCAGATGCCCGCAACAGGCTGGATGGCGCCCAGCAGCTGTCGTGGGAGATGGACGAGCACCTCCTGCAGGCCGACGTGGCGGTCGGCGCTGCCAACGACAACGCCCAGGCCGCAGCTGATGCCGCCGCCCAGGCGAAGGACGCCCTCCTGACGGCCCGCAACCTGGACGGCATTGCTGCCGCGGATGCGGTTCTGGCTGCTGCCCGCACGACTGCCACGGAGCTGCGCGCCCAATCCACTACGCGGCCGGACCCCGCGTCCATCGCGCGGCTCTTACATTCTGCCCTCGAGGCCTGCGCGGCAACACCTGAGGCCGCCCCACCGGCACTCGTGGCTGTGGCCAGCCCGGCGGTGGCTCTGGCACCGGCTACGGTGTCGCGACCGGCGGTAGTTGGGGTTCCGTCCTCGAACCCAGGGCAGAAGCCTGGTGCCGTGGCGGCCACCAATCCGGGGCTCAACATCCAGACCGGCGTTGTCACCGTTTCTGCCGCGCAGGCTCCTGCTGGTCCCCGGGACCAGGACGGGCCGGCAATGGCGGCATGGTCGTTGGGAGGACTCATCGTCCTCGCGGTTACGTCTATTGGAGTGCGACGGGGCCGCCTCCGTGCACGGATGACCAATGGTTCTGAATGAACCGGTGGGTTTTGCTCAGAAGAGGCCGATGCCGGTCAACGGTCAACCGTGGTGCCTGAGGGCAGCCTTTAGGTGCCCCCGGTCCGGAGCGAGGGCTCTGGCCCTTCTTGCGGCACTCAGCGGACTGGCGGTAGTGATGCCGGGCTGTACAACCGGCGATCCCCGGGATCCGCAGTCAACTGCCGCCGCGACCTCGTCGACCTACGCATCGCCCTCCATGCCGGCCAAACTTGCTCCGGTAGTCGTCGACGGAGGCACGAACTCGGCGCTTCCGCCGGCCTCCCCACCCCAACGCATCAGCTATCCGGCCGCCGGCATCGATGTCTCCGTGCTGCCGCTGACTCCAAGCACCGACGAAACGGCCACCGGCTCCCTCGTCCCGCCGATGACCATGGACGCCTACTGGCTCACCGCCTACGGACAGCCTGGCTCCGGCTCACTCAACACTACGTACATCGTCGGACATAGCTGGCAGACCGCCGACGCCCCTTTCAACCGGCTCAGCAGCCGGTCCGCCATCGGGGACGAGCTGAGCGTCCGCACCATGACCGGCACAGTCAAATACAAGGTCCAAAGCGTCACCACCCATGACAAAGCCACGCTCCGCACCAGCGACGTGTGGAACAAGGTGCCCGGCCGGTTGGTGCTCATCAGCTGCTATACCAAAGACGTCCAGGGTACGAACCTGATTGTCACGGCCATGCCGGTCCCGTGACCGGTTCCGCCGCCCCGCCGCCCGAGCGCAGGTAGTCCAGCTGCGCCGCGACCGAGAGCTCCGCGGCGCGGCGGACGGAAGGATCGACGTCGGCGTACACAGCGTCCGTGACGGCGCTCACGCCGGCGTCGGCGCCCAGGGCCTCAAGGGCGGCCCGGACCTGCGCGAGCCGTCGTTGCCGGTGGTCCCGGTAGGCGCGGGCGACGCCGTCGAGCGCCGGTAGTACGGGGCCGTGGGCCGGTAGCACTGTGGCGGGTCCGAGGCGTTCCAGCTTGTCCAGCGATTCGAGGTAGTCGCGGAGCGTGCCGTCGGGGTAGTCCAGCACCGTCGTTCCCGAGCCAAGAATCGTATCCCCGGTCAGCACGGAGCCGTGCGGGCCGTCCTGCGGCAGGTGGAAGCACAGCGAATCCGAGGTGTGGCCCGGCGTCGCCAGGACCCTGATCTCCACCCCGGCCGCATGGAGGGTTTCGCCGCCCCGCAGCCGGGGCGCGCCGTGGCAGTGGGCGGGATCCGCGGCCCGTACGGCCGCCCCTGTGAGCTCCGAAAACCTCGCGGCGGCCGCGGTGTGGTCCGCGTGCCGGTGCGTGATCAGGATGAGCTCGATCCGGCCCTCACCCGCCAGCGCCTGCAGGTGCGGCTCGTCCAGGGGCCCGGGGTCGACGACGACGTTGGTCGCCGCCCCCGGGGCGCCGAGGATATAGGAGTTGGTTCCGGCCAGGCTCATGGGCCCGGGGTTGGGGGCGAGCCTGAACCGGGTCAGCTCGCTGCCGCGGACGATGCCGCTGGAGGTCTCGGAAGTCACGGTCCCATCCTTGCACCCAAGAGGCCCGGGCGCTGTCACGGGACCACTCCCGGCAACTATGCGGCAAGCAATCGCGGCTCCTGGACGTTGAGCTCCCCGCCTGTAAGTGGGGATATGCGCACCCGGACCATGGGGCTACCCACTAGTGGCAGCACGACGTACTGATGAACAGGTTTGAAGCCGGCCGACGGGACCAAGGTAATGATCTTCTCAACATTGAATTGTCCCGGGGCTATTGGGTCGAGAACTTCGATCTTCGCGCGTATTCCAGTTGTTGAGCGCATCGAAACGAGCAGTTGCCTGGCAGAGCCGGCATAGAGCCCGGTCGAAACATCTTTGTAAAGGGCCGTGGATCCCGCACCACGGCGGGCGTACGTAGTCCCCGACTCGCTGTAGAGTGCCCACTTTGCGGCTGCCCCGTTCCAGCCGTTCCACCCGGCCTTGAAGCCTGCCATCCGGGAAAGGAGATCGTGGCGCGAGGAGGAGTTGAAACTGGACATCATCAACCCTGACGTTGTCAGTATTTCCATTCGCCGCTGATCGCGTTCGCGGGCGCACCAGGCAAAGAGATCCTCAACGGCACGGATGTCCGCATCGTCCATGAGGCTGGGGTGGTACATGAAGCACACGCCTCGCCCCTGTTGGGCCGCCGCACGAACAAAGGAAGGTCCGCGCCGGGCATAGTCGGCGTTCTCGATGACGATGTGGACGTTGCCCATGCTGTCCAAGGGGTTCCCCGTCATCGGCCAGTAACCGGGGACATAGCCTGTCGACAGGGCATGTTCCTGAGTAATCAGCCGTCCGGCCAGGTACTTCTGAAACGAGGCCGGACTCTTTCCGCCGGCGAAGCCTTGATAGCGAGTACCAGCCACGCCCGGGGGAATGAAAAGTTCAATCGGCAACTTGGGCAGCGCTTTGGCCAGGGCCGTGCGCGAGTAGACAATTTCTTCCCGCAACCTTTGCGCGGTAGGTGCGTCCGTGTGAGTAGAACTATGGTTGGCGATTTCGAGCCCGTTTTCCAGTGCCAGCTTCTGCAGGATTGAGAAGGAGAGGTTTGCACTGCCGTTGGGGCCGTGTTCAAGGTCGAACATTTGGGACATCGCGGCGACAGTGACGGGAATACCGTACTGCCGGTGCAGTGGAAGGAGTTTGGACTGAAACCGGTTGAGATGGTGATCACAGCGGAAGGCCACGGCAACCTTGCCCCCGGTGCCGATAGGTCCCCCCCGCCGGGCCACGAACGCGTCCAGAAGCGCGCCATTGGGCGTGAACGGGTACGTCTGGCTTGGAACCCTCTCGGCGATGGCCGCGGAGGATCCGTCCCCGGCACCGACGGCTACGGCCCCGGACGCGGCCGCCACCGCACCGGCCTGGAGAAACCTACGCCGGCTGAAGCTCTTGGATCCGATCAACACTGACATTCCCCCATGGCGCCGGCGAGCGAACTGAATGCAGCCATCATAGGCCCCTGCCGGACCACGAGAAATGATCTAGACGAGCAGCAGGATGGTGATGATGAGCGGCGGGCCCGCTTCTGCGAGGGCACTTCCCCAAAGCCGCCGCTCGGAAAGTAACAGGTCCGTCCCCAGGATCACGTGCGCCACGCAGGTGAAGAGCAAGAGGGTGCGTCCCCCAGCCGAGTCCGCGCCGCCGAGCATGATGGCCCCCGCGATGGCACCGATCCCCCAGATCACGTTGTAGAAGCCGAGATTCAACGTCCCCAGCCAGGCGGCCTGGACGCCGTCCGGTTCGGCGACGAACAGCCGTTGCAGACGCTGGTCGCGGATGAAGAACGACTCGGCTACACCGACGACGATCAGCAGGCCCCCGAAGACCACACCCAGAACCTGGATAAGCCCGGTCATCTGCTCATTGTGCACCCGCGGCTCCAGCCTCGAACAGGGCCGGTTGGACAAGTTACGCCGTACTTCAGCGCATTTCTTCACCGAGGTCCCGGACGCCGACGGCGGCCCCACCTAAAGGTGCGGACCGCCGTCGCGAGTCACAATGTGTGTCCTACATACTGCGCCTGGATTTTGTACCTAGGCGAGGCGGGTCAGCCAGCCGTGGGTGTCCTCCACTGTGCCGGTCTGGATGCCGAGCAGCTGGGCGCGGATGGCCATGGTGGTCTCCCCCGCCTTTGCGTCTCCGGAGCCGATGAACTCGGTGGCATCCTTGAGCACGCCGATGGGGGTGATGACCGCAGCGGTGCCGCAGGCGAAGACCTCGGCGATCTCGCCGGAGGCAACGCCGTCGCGCCATTCATCCAGGGTGATCTTGCGTTCGGTGACTTCGCGGCCCATGTCCCGGGCCACCTGGATCACGGAGGAGCGCGTCACGCCCTCCAGGATGGTGCCGGACAGCGCGGGGGTGACGAGCGAGCCGTCCTTCATGACGAAGAAGACGTTCATGCCGCCGAGTTCCTCGACCGCGTTGTCATTGAACTGGTCCAGGAAGAGGACCTGCTTGCAGCCGTGGGCCTCGGCTTCCTGCTGGGCGATCAGCGAGGCGGCGTAGTTGCCGCCGCACTTGGCGGCGCCCGTTCCGCCGCGGCCGGCGCGGGCGTATTCACGAGAGATCCAGATGGAGACGGGCTTGAGCTCGCCGCCGAAGTAGTTGCCGGCCGGGGAGGCGATCACGCGGAAGGAGACCTCGCGCGCTGCCCGGACGCCCAGGAAGGCCTCCGTGGCGATCATGAACGGCCGCAGGTACAGGGCCTCGCCGTCGCCGGACGGGACCCAGTCCTTGTCCGCCGCGACGAGTTCGCGGATGGCGCCGAGGAAGTACTCCTCCGGCAGTTCCGGGAGGGCCAGGCGCCGGGCGGACTTGTTCAGGCGGGCGGCGTTGGCCTCTGGGCGGAACGTCCAGATCGAGCCGTCGGTGTGCCGGTAGGCCTTGAGTCCCTCGAAGATCTCCTGGCCGTAGTGCAGCACCGCGGCGGAGGGGTCCAGGGAAATCGGACCGTAGGGCTCAATTCGCGCGTCATGCCAGCCGCCGTTGCCCTCGGCGTCGACGCTGTAGTCGACAACCGCGGTGTGGTCGGTGAAATAGTCGCCAAATCCCGGGTTCGCCAGGATGGCTGCACGCTCTTCAGCAGACTTCGGGTTCTCCGACAGGTGCTGGGTGAATTCGACGCCATGGGCAGTCTGAGTCATGGTTCCTCCACGATCGGCTGCCTGGTGTGGGAACGTGGTTCACCGTCGGACCACGGCAGCATTTTGGTGATTCGAAACTAGCTTACGCCCGTTGGCAGTACCGGTTCTGCGGTGCCTGCAGTCCAGGGACTGCGGCCGGCGGCTACAGCGCCGCCGCGATGGCGTCGCCCACCTCGCTGGTGGCGCGGACTGCACCGTTGCGGGCCTCTATGTCGGCGGTGACGGCCGCCTCGATCTTCCGGGCGGCGCCGGCGAACCCGAGGTGGTCCAGCAGAAGCGCGGCGGAGAGGATCGCGGCGGTGGGGTCGGCCTTCTGCTGGCCGGCGATATCCGGGGCGGAGCCGTGGACCGGTTCGAACATGGACGGCGCGGTGCGGTCCATGTTGATGTTGCCGGAGGCCGCCAGACCGATCCCGCCGGTCACGGCTGCCGCGAGGTCGGTGATGATGTCTCCGAACAGGTTGTCGGTGACGATCACGTCGAAGCGGGCCGGATCGGTCACCATGAAGATCGTGGCGGCATCCACGTGGAGGTAGTCGTGGGTGACCTCGGGGAACTCCTGTGCCACGGCCTCGACCGTGCGCTTCCAGAGCTGTCCGGCGAAGACCAGGACGTTGTGCTTGTGCACCAGGGTGAGCTTCTTGCGGGGACGGTCGTTGGCCCGGCGGAAGGCGTCGCGGACCACGCGCTCCACACCGTGGGCGGTGTTCAGCGAGACCTCGGTGGCGACCTCGTGGGGTGTTCCGGCACGCAGCGTGCCGCCGTTGCCCACATAGGGGCCCTCGGTGCCTTCGCGGACCACGATGAAGTCAATCTCGCCGGGGTTGGCGAGCGGGCTGCCGACGCCGGCGTAGAGGCGGGAGGGCCGCAGGTTGACGAAGTGGTCCAGGCTGAAACGCAGCTTCAGCAGGAGCTCGCGCTCGATGATGCCGGAGGGGATCCGGGTGTCGCCGGGGGCTGCCCCGACGGCACCGAACAGGATGGCGTCGCGAGTGCGGAGGTCCTCGAGGGTAGCCGGAGGCAGGGTCTCCCCCGTCTCCAGCCAGTGCTCCGCGCCCAGCTTGTAGTGGGTCTGCCGGAGCACAATCCCTTCGGCCGCCGCGGCCTTCTCGAGAACCTTCAGGGCTTCTGCGGTGACCTCGGGGCCGATGCCGTCGCCCGGGATGACTGCCAGATCAATCGTGGATGCGCTCATATTTTCAGGGTAGCCAAGGGATCCACATTCTGGTCAAGTTGTCTCACTATTCAAACACCCCCGCCAACGCACCCTCACGTCCTGCAGGAAAAAGCGAAACGCTCCCGCTCCTCCAAGGCGGAGGTGCGGGAGCGTCACTAGAAACGCCGCAGGATCTGCGGGAGCATCCGGAGGCGTGCAGGCTCAGGCGTCGGCGGGTTCCTCGTACTTCGGGAACACGGGGGCCGGGGCGGGCAGCTGGGTGCCGGCGGCGATCGGCGTGCCGAGTGCCGCGAACTGGCGCGCCGTGCCCTCGGGCTGGCCGAGCGTGTCAAGGATGGCCGACGCCGCCGTCGGCATGACCGGCTGGGCCAGGATGGACACGATGCGCAGCACCTCAAGCGTCACGTACAGGACCGTGTTCATGCGCTCGACGTCAGTCTTGCGCAGCACCCACGGGGCCTGTTCGGCGAAGTAGGCGTTCGTGTCGCCCAGTACAGCCCAGATGGCTTCCAGCGCGCGGCTGAACTCCTGCTTCTCGAACGCGGCCCGGACGGTGTCCAGCAGGGCGTTGGCCTGGTCCAGCAGCGCCGTGTCCTCAGCGGAGAAGCCGCCCGGCGCCGGCACGCGGCCCTCGCAGTTCTTGGCAACCATGGACAGCGACCGCTGGGCCAGGTTGCCGAAGTTGTTGGCCAGGTCCGAGTTCATCCGGCCCACGATGGCCTCGTGGTTGTAGTTGCCGTCCGCCCCGAACGGGACCTCGCGCAGGAAGAAAAACCGCACCTGGTCCAGCCCGTACTGGGCGACGAAGTCCGCCGGTGCCACCACGTTGCCGAGGGACTTGGACATCTTGACGCCGTTGTTGTGCAGGAAGCCGTGGATCATGATGCGCTTGGGCAACTCCAGCCCGGCGCTCATGAGGAAGGCCGGCCAGTAGATGGCGTGGAACCGGGAAATGTCCTTGCCGATCACGTGGACATCGGCCGGCCAGTACTTCTTGAAGGATTCCGATTCGATGTCGGGGTAGCCGACGCCGGTGAGGTAGTTGGTGAGCGCGTCGACCCACACGTACATGACGTGGTTGTCGTTGCCGGGCACCGGGACGCCCCAGTCGAACGTCGTGCGGCTGATGGACAGGTCCTCCAGGCCGCGCTTGACGAAGCTGATGACCTCGTTGAACCGTGACTGGGGTGCGCCGAATTCCGGGTGCGCCTCGTAGAGCGCCAGCAGCTTGTCCTGGTAGGCCGAGAGCCGGAAGAAGTAGCTCTCCTCGGCCGTCCACGTCACAGCGGTATCGGTTTCGCGGGAGTAGCGGAGTCCGTCATCTTTGAGAACGGTCTCGTCCTCGCCGTAGTACGCCTCGTCGCGGACCGAGTACCAGCCTTCGTACTTGGACAGGTAGATGTCCCCGTTGGCTTCCATCTTCTTCCAGATGGCCTGCGATGCCGCGTAGTGATCGGCGTCGGTGGTGCGGATGAAGCGGTCGTAGGAGATCCCCAGGGCAGCGTGCGCCGCCTTGTAGATCTCGGCGTTCCGGTCCACCAGTTCCTTGGGCGTGACGCCTTCCTTCTCGGCGGCCTGGGCGATCTTCATGCCGTGCTCGTCCGTTCCGGTCAGGAAGAAGACGTCGAACCCGTCCAGTCGCTTGAAGCGGGCCATCGCATCGGTGGCGATGTACTCGTAGGCGTGGCCGATATGCGGCACCCCGTTGGGGTACGTGATGGCCGTGGTGATGTAGAACGGGGTTTTTTCAGAAGAAGTCACGGTCTAAATCTAGATCAGTTCGGTCAGGGTATCGCTCTGGCGGACCAGTTCGTGGTCATGTGAAGCCACCAGCACGGCAATGCCGTCCGACGTCGTGTCCTTGAGGATGCTGATGATGCGGTTGGCCGCGGCACGGTCGAGGCTGGCCGTCGGCTCGTCGACCACCAGGACGCGGGTGCCGAGGATGAGGGCGCGGGCGATCGCCACGCGCTGGCGCTCACCGCCGGAGAGCTGCGCCGGGCGGTGGCGCATGCGCCGGCCCAGGCCCACGAGGTCCAGGAGGTCCTTGGCCATGTCACGGCGCTTCTCCACCTCGCCGTCCGGCACGGCCGGCAGCAGGACGTTCTCGAGTGCGCTCATCCCGTCGATCAGGGCGCCGCCCTGGTCGACGTAGCCGATCAGGGCCCGGCGGCGGTCGGCGATCTCGTCGTCGCCCATGGTCTCGAGCGAGTCTCCTTCCCAGAACACCCGGCCCGACGTCGGCAGGGTCAGGCCCGCGCCGACGGTCAGGATACTGGTCTTGCCGGAGCCGGAGCGGCCGGCGACGCAGTGCATCTCGCCGGCGTGCAGCGTCATGTTGAAGTCGTCCACCACGTTGACGGGCTCGGCACCGCCCTTGCCGCCGCCATAGTGGATGGTGATGTTGCTCAGTTCCAGCGGGGTGGCGTGGTCCGTGGCCTTCACGATCGTGTTGGCGCGGGTCTTGTGCGCACCGCGACGGGTGCTGGCGGTCATCCGGTCGTGTGCCTCCCGGTCAAGGTTCAGCTCGTTAGTCATTGGACCACTTTCGTTGCAATCGGAATCCAGCAAAGTACAGCCACGAGGCCGGCGAGGGCGGCCCACAGTGCGGCATAGGGCGCGAGGAGGAGGCCGATGCCGAGGGCGCCCACAATACCCAGCGGCAACGCGACGGTTCCCACCATGGCATTTTCGAAGAAGCGGACCTGGCCCAGCATGTCCGGGTTCCAGCCCATGGCCCGCAGCGTGCCGAGGTACTGGCGCTTGGCCTGCAGCTCGAACCGCCCGGTGACCATAGTCAGTACCAGGCCGACGGCCACGCCGGACAAGGCCAGGATGATGCTCGGGAGCGCGATGCTGGCCGCGGCCAGCCCGCCCAGCGCGCTGGCGCCGGCGGCCCGGGGAATGTCGATCAGCAGGGCGACCAGCCCGCCCACGGCGGCGGCGAAAACACCGACGGCAACAGCCAGCGCGATGGTGTTGAACTTGTTGGTGCTCAGCTGCCGGTTGGCGAAGGTCAGCGGGGAATCAATCGCTATGAGCCGCTCATCGTGCTGCGGCTCCTGGTCCACTTCCTCGCGGTGGCGCAGCTGCTGCGCGGCGAAGAAGGCGGCGCCCACGTACAACGCCAGGACCGAAGCCGAGACGATCGCGGTGGCCGTGCTCCAGGTGATCAGGCTCAGGGCGATCCCGACGACGGCCAGCAGGCCCGCGCCGACGCCGAATTCGGCCAGCACCCAGGAACGGATCCTGCGCTGCGTCCAGCCCATGGCACGCAAGGTACCGGCCTCGCTGCGCCGTTTGCGGACGTAGCTGACGGTGGAGGCACCGGTCAGCAGGGCGGCACCGCACAGGGTCAGGAACAGCAGGGTCAGGTTTGTGGTGGTCAGGGAGCCGGAGACGGCGTCCGCGGCGTTCTGGCGGACCCACGACTGCTGCACGGTGCCCAGCGGCGATTCCTTGCCGGCGTCGTCCTTGGAGTAGCCGGGAACGGCAATGCTGGCGTCTTCGCGGGCGGAACCGGCCACGACGGTGGCTTCCAGGCCCATGTCGCGGATCTCGTTGGCGAGCTTCTCCACCTCGGGCTGCGCCTGCTTCCAGCTGCCCGGGACCTTGGCCCGGACGCGGACGGCGTCGATCACATTGGCGTTAGTGTCGTACCCGCGGGCCGCGGCGAGGCCGTAGAAGTCGGTGATGGCACCGGCGGACTGGCTGACCAGACCCGTGGCGCTCAGGGACGGCTTGAGTTCGGTGCTGGTCTGGTTGCCGGCCGCGTCCTTGGTCAGGGTGAACGGCGCGGGGTCATAGCCGCCCAGGGGCAGCCGGTTGACGTCGCCGGCAGCTTCCTTGACCGCCGAGGGGTCGAACGTGCCGTAGACCATGGCCAGCGGGGTGGCGAGCTTCTTGCCGGTCTCGAGGTTGTCCCGGTAGGAGCGCTCGTCGACGGGATCGCGCTGGGTCTGGTCGACGGCTTCGCCGTTGGCGGCCTTGTCCGGGAGCCGGTTCACGGTGACCCAGTCGCCGGGCATGGCGCTCTTGTCCACAGCGCCGTTGGCGGCGGTTGCACCGTCTTTGTACTTGGGGGCAGCGGCGAAGTTGGTGGTCCAGGTGGCCGGGTCGTAGAGGCCCTGGCTGAAGGCTGCGGTGTCGCCCATGAGCTGGGTGAGGTCCTTGGACCCGGGCCAGGCGAGGGCGAACGGGGACTTGGAGACGAACGGGAGGTAGTCCTTGTCCAGCGAGCGGGTCACGGTGCCGACGTCCTTGATGACGTTGCCGGAGTCGTCGATTTCCTCGATCTTGACCGAGTACTTCAGGTCCAGGGCGGTGCCGGAGCGCACGATCAGCGGGATGGCCTGAGAATCGGCGGTGAGCTGGCCGTCGCGCTTGGCCTGCTGGTACTGGGTCATCAGCGGGGCCCAGTACTTGAGCTTGACGCCGAGGAAGTCGGGGCCTTCCTTGAGCTCGTCCATGCTGATGCCGTTGGTGAAGAGGCTCTCGAAGTGGCGGCCGATCGCGCCGGCGTTGCGGGCATCGGCGGGCGGGGCCTTCTCCAGCGGAGCCAGGAAGTCACCGGCCGTGCCGAGCAGGGCGCGTTCGGAGACGGGGTCGACGGCGACCACGGACTCGGTCACCTGCGGCGCCATGGGCAGGGAGACGGAGAGGTTGAAGAGGTTGTGCTCGGAGCCGCCGGCGGGGGTGGGGAACTTGATGCCGGTTTCGCCGGCCGGGCCCTGGATGCGGACGTTCTTGCCGCCGGCCACCTGCTCTTCGACCAGCTTGGCCTTGCCGAGGGTTCCTTCGGCCGTGGTCTTGAAGAGGGTCTGGTCGGAGTGGCCGTCGGAGCTGACGGCGCTGGCGGTGAGGCGGTATTTTTTCGGGGTGTCGCTCAGGACAGATTCCGCGGCCGGCCATTTGCTCGGGTCCGTGGCGGTCGGGTCGCCGGCCGTGCCGGCGAGGCCCGCGTTGAAGCCGAGGTAGTCGGTGGCGTCCAGCCGGGGCGCCTCGAGGTTCTGGGTGACGCGGGAGACCAGGCTGATGGGCGCGGCCACCGACGTGCCGGAGAGCTTCCGGATCGCGTCCAGCTGGTCGAAGCTGATGCCGCCCTGCCCGGTGGCGATGTCCGGCTGCATCAGGCCGCCGTTGTCACCGGCCTTGGCCTGGACCAGGACGTCGTAGAGCCCCCGGGAGTTTTGGTCCACGGTCCTGCTCAGCGCCGCCTGGGACTGACCCTGGACGAGGACTGAGAGGCACATGGCCACGATCAAAATGGACGCGGTCAGCAGAAGCACTCTGCTTCTGATGAACCTCTGGACGGCGTTCATTGGGCTCCTGAAAGCTGGATTGCGTGCGCACGCCGCAGTTCATTTCCTGCGGAATTGGAGGCGTCCCATGCCGGGCGTGCAAAAGTAAAGGCCGGTCTGCCGGCCAAGACCCGAAATTCGGTCCTAGCCATTGTACGCAGACCGGCCGCCCGCTCACGGACGCCGGCGGCTCTCAAGCCGCCGCCGGCGCCCTGCGGGGAGGATTTCAGTCCTCGAGGTCAACCTCGCGGACCATGTCAGCGCCGATCCCGGCCTTGATCGCGTCAAGGACCTGCTGGGGAACGGAGCTGTCGATGGTCAGCAGGGCGAGCACCTGGCCGCCCTCAGTCTGGCGTGCCACCTGCATGCCGGCGATGTTGATGTTGTTCATGCCCAGAATGTGGCCGATCGTGCCGATCACGCCGGGGCGGTCCGAGTAGGCCACCACCACGAGGTGCTCGCTGATCGGGATCTCCACCTCGTAGCCGTTGACGCCCACGAGCTTCTGGATCTGCTTCGGGCCGGTGAGGGTTCCCGCGACGGAGATCTGGCTGCCGTCGCTGAGGGCGCCGCGCAGGGTCAGCACGTTGCGGTAGGACTCGGTGTCCGGCGTCGTGATGAGCCGGACGTTGATGCCGCGCTGTTCGGCGATCACCGGGGCGTTGACGTAGGAGACCTGCTCGGTCACGACGTCGGCGAAAATCCCCTTAAGGGCCGCGAGTTCCAGGACCTTGACGTCGAGGGAGGAGATCTCACCGGCCACCTCGACGTCGAACTGCGTGAGGGAGGCGTGGGTCAGCGCGGTGAAGATGCGGCCGAGCTTTTCCATCAGCGGGATGCCGGGGCGGACGTCCGGGGCGATGACGCCGCCGGCGACGTTGACGGCGTCCGGGACCAGTTCGCCGGCCAGCGCGAGGCGGACGGACTTGGCGACGGAGACGCCGGCCTTCTCCTGGGCCTCGTCGGTGGAGGCGCCCAGGTGCGGGGTCACCACGACGTTGTCGAGCTTGAAAAAGGGCAGGTCGGTGCTGGGCTCCTTGTTGAAGACGTCGACGCCGGCACCGGCGATGTCGCCGGCCTGCAGCGCGGTGTAGAGGGCTTCCTCGTCCACCAGGCCGCCGCGGGCGACGTTGACGACGTAGGCCGTGCTCTTCATTTTCTTGAAGGCGTCGGCGCCGAGCATGCCGACAGTCTCCGGGGTCTTGGGCATGTGGATGGTGATGAAGTCCGACTGCGCGAGGAGCTCATCGAGGGTCACCAGCTGGACGCCGAGCTGGGCGGCCCGGGCGGAGGTGATGTAGGGGTCGTACGCGAGGATCTTGGTGTCGAAGCCCTTCAGGCGGGCGGCCACCAGGGCGCCGATCCGGCCGAGGCCGATGATGCCGATCTTCTTTTCGAAGAGTTCGATGCCGGTGTACTTGGAGCGTTTCCACTCCCCGTCCTTGAGCGCGGAGCTGGCCTGCGGAATGTGGCGGGCGAGGCTCAGGATGTGCCCGACCGTCAGTTCGGCGGCGGAGACGATGTTGGAGGTGGGCGCGTTGACCACCATGACGCCGGCCTGCGTGGCGGCCTTGATGTCCACGTTGTCCAGGCCCACGCCGGCGCGGGCGATCACCTTGAGGTTCTTGGCGGCGGCGATGGCCTCGGCGTCCACCTGGGTGGCGGAGCGGACCAGGATCGCGTCGACGTCGGCGATCGCGGAGAGCAGCTGGGAACGGTCGGAGCCGTCAGTCTGGCGGATTTCAAAGTCCGGGCCGAGGGCCTCGACTGTGGCGGGCGAAAGTTCCTCAGCGAGGAGTACGACAGGTTTGGTGCTTGTCACCGGTGACCTCTTTAGCTCTCTTGTGTATCTGGTGGGGATTTTGGTGAATCAGGTGGTGCTGGTGAGACGGGTGGTGCTGGACAGCAGGGAAGCCGGACCCCCAGGAAAAGGTGTCCGGCTCCCCTGCCGGCAATGCTTAGCGGGCTGCGGAACCTTCGACGTAGTCCGCGTCCTGCTGCTGCCAGGCGAACAGGGACCGCAGTTCGCGGCCCACAGCCTCGATCGGGTGCTGCTCGGCCTTGGCCCGCAGCGCCTTGAACTCGGGAGCGCCGGCGTCCTGGTCGTCGATGAAGCGCTTGGCGAAGGCGCCGTCCTGGATGTCCTTCAGGACTGCCTTCATGTTCTCCTTCACCTCGGGGGTGATGACGCGCGGGCCGGAGACGTAGTCGCCGTACTCTGCGGTGTCCGAGACGCTCCAACGCTGCTTGGCGATGCCGCCTTCCCACATGAGGTCAACGATGAGCTTGAGCTCGTGGAGCACCTCGAAGTAGGCGATCTGCGGCTGGTAGCCGGCCTCGGTCAGGGTCTCGAAGCCGTACTGGACCAGCTGGGACACGCCGCCGCAGAGGACAGCCTGCTCGCCGAAGAGGTCCGTTTCGGTCTCTTCGGTGAAGGTGGTCTTGATGACGCCGGCGCGGGTGCCGCCAATGGCCTTGGCGTAGGACTTGGCCAGCTCCCAGGCGGAACCGGTGGCGTCCTGCTCAACGGCGATGATGTCCGGGATGCCGCGGCCGGCTTCGAACTCGCGGCGCACGGTGTGGCCGGGAGCCTTCGGGGCGATCAGGATGACGTCAACGCCCTCCGGTGCCTTGATGTAGCCGAAGCGGATGTTGAAGCCGTGGGCGAAGGCCAGGGCCTTGCCGGGGGTCAGCTTGTCCTTGATGGAGTCGTTGTAGATCGAGCGCTGGTACTGGTCCGGCGCCAGGATCATGATGACGTCGGCCCATTCGGCGGCGTCTGCGACGTTCTTGACCGTGAAGCCTGCGTCCTCAGCCTTGGCGATGGACTTCGAGCCTTCCTTGAGCGCGATGGCAACCTCGACGCCGGAATCGCGCAGGTTCAGCGCGTGGGCGTGGCCCTGGGAGCCGTAGCCGACAATGGCAACTTTGCGACCCTGGATGATCGACAGGTCTGCGTCGTCGTCGTAGAACATTTCAGTCACTTGCGTAACTCCTCTTGAGTGGTTTTTCGATGTTGTCTGTGGTGCTGCGGTTTGGGACGCAACGCTCGGCCAGGCAGTTGCCTGCGCCGTTACTTGCTTACGCGCTGCGCAAGGCCCTGTCACTCATGGAGCGGGATCCCCGCCCAACGGCCAAGGTGCCGGACTGCACGATTTCGCGGATGCCGAAGGGCTCAAGCACTGACAGGAGTGCCGTGAGCTTCTCGGGGTGGCCCGTTGCCTCAATGACCACCGACTCTGTGGAGACGTCGACCACTGAAGCGCGGAACAGGTCTGCAGCCTGGGTGACCTGCAGGCGTGTTGCGGCATCCGCACGTACCTTGACCAGGATGTGGTCGCGCTGTACGGAAGATTCTGAGGTGAGCTCGACGATCTTGATCACGTTGACCAGCTTGTTCAGCTGTTTGGTGACCTGTTCGATCAGCTCGCCGTCGGCGTCGACCACGACGGTCATCCGGGACATGCCCGGGACCTCGGTGGGGCCGACGGCCAGGGAATTGATGTTGAAGGCCCTGCGGGCGAAGAGGCTGGCGACGCGCGTCAGCACACCGGGCTTGTCTTCGACCAGAACGGACAATGTGTGGCGGGTCATGTTCAGTCCTCCTCTTCCCATTCCGGGGTCATGTTGCGGGCAACCTGGATCTGGTCGTTACTGACCCCCGAGGGGACCATCGGCCACACCATCGAGTTGGGGCTCACGACGAAGTCGATGACCACGGGGCGGTCATTGATCTCCAGGGCCTTCTGGATGGTGGCGTCGATGTCCTCGTCGCGTTCGCAGCGGAAGGCAGCGCAGCCGTAGGCGTCCGCCAGCTTGACGAAGTCCGGAATGCGGATGGTGTCATGGCCGGTATTGAGGTCGGTGTTGGAGTAGCGGCCCTCGTAGAAGAGGGTCTGCCACTGCCGGACCATGCCCAGCGAGGAGTTGTTGATGATGGCAACCTTGATCGGGATCTTGTTGATCGCGCAGGTGGCCAGTTCCTGGTTGGTCATCTGGAAGCAGCCGTCGCCGTCGATCGCCCAGACCACGCGGTCCGGTTCACCCACCTTGGCGCCCATGGCCGCCGGCACGGCGTAGCCCATGGTGCCGGCGCCGCCGGAGTTCAGCCAGGCGTGCGGGCGTTCGTACTTAATGAACTGCGAGGCCCACATCTGGTGCTGTCCGACGCCGGCGACGTACACGCCCTCGGGTCCGGTCAGGGCACCGATGCGTTCGATCACGCGTTGCGGGGCGCTGAGGCCGTCCTCGGGTTCGGTCCAGCCGAGCGGGTAGGTTTCCTTGAGGTTGTTCAGGAATGCCCACCAGTTGGTCAGATCCGGGGTGCCGAACGCTTCGAACTGCGTGCGCAGGGCCTCGCTCAGTTCCGGAATGATCTCCTTGACCGAGCCAACGATCGGGACGTCGGCCGTGCGGTTCTTGGAGATCTCCGCCGGATCGATGTCGGCGTGGATGACCTTGGCGTTCGGGGCGAAGGACTTCAGGACGCCGGTCACGCGGTCATCGAACCGTGCGCCGAGCGTGATGAGGAGGTCGGACTGCTGCAGGGCGGTCACGGCGGAAACGGTGCCGTGCATGCCCGGCATGCCCACGTGCTGCGGGTGCGAGTCCGGGAACACGCCGCGGGCCATCAGGGTGGTCACCACGGGTGCGCCGGTCAACTCGGCCAGTTCGCGCAGTTCGGCCGAGGCGTGGGCCTTGACCACACCGCCGCCGACATAGAGCACGGGCTTGCTGGCGGCGGTAATGAGCCGGGCGGCCTCGCGGACCTGCTTGCTGTGGCCGCGCAGCACCGGCCGGTAGCCCGGCAGATCGATCTTGGGCGGCCAGGAGAACGTCATCTGGCCCTGCTGGGCGTCCTTGGCGACATCGACGAGGACGGGTCCCGGGCGTCCGGTGGAGGCCAGGTGGAAGGCCTCGGCCATGACGTGCGGGATGTCGTTGGGGTCGGTGACCAGGAAGGAGTGCTTCGTGATCGGCATGGTGATCCCGACGATGTCCGCTTCCTGGAATGCGTCGGTGCCGATCACCCCGCTGGACACCTGGCCGGTGATGGCCACCATCGGCACGGAGTCCATGTGGGCATCCATGATGGCGGTGACGAGGTTGGTGGCGCCCGGGCCAGAGGTGGCGATGCAGACGCCAACCCGTCCGGTGACCATGGCATAGCCTTGCGCGGCGTGGCCGGCTCCCTGTTCGTGACGGACCAGAACGTGGTTCATTTTGGAGGCCATCAAGGGGTCATAGGTGGGCAGGATCGCGCCACCGGGCAAACCGAAAATGTCCTGGACGCCGAGTTCTTCGAGCGAGCGGACAATTGCTTGCGAACCGGTCATAACGGTCGGGGGTACGACGTTGTTCGGTCCGAGGACAGGAGAGACGGCAGCAGTGTCGACGCCGGCGTCAGCCGGACGTTCGACGCGATCCGGAGCCTTGTGGGCTCCAGCGGACTTTGTGGCCATCAGCGAGGGGCTGATCGGCGATCCTTTGCTCATCGGACTCTTCCTTTGTGGATCTTCGGTGATCGTGGAACTTCTTGGGTCTTGCGTAGTGCTGGTGCTGCGGGAAATAAAAAAACCCCTCAGCCGACTGGCTCTTCGAGGGGTTGCGCGTGACGGTTCGTTACCAGTCGGGCTAGTCAGCCACGCGCTTGGTAAGTACGACGACGGATGCACCGGCGGTAACGATCTCGATCATGCGTTCAGTTTTCCCTCTGAGTGAGACAAGTGTCAACGAGCCGGGCACCTGTCTCACTATGTGGACAACGCTGTCCACTGGTTGGTCGCTTGATCTTCCCTGGCCCGGGGCGCCGACTGGCGAGCCGCCCACCCTGGGCGGCAGGGCTTAATAAGGGGAATGCCGAGGGCCCCTGAGTGAACGGCGCTCAGCGCCGTCCACCCAGGGTAGGCATTACCCGCAGTAGGCGCCGGTGGAGGCGCTGTGGACGAGCTTGGCGTACTTTGCGAGGACGCCCTTGGTGAACTTGGCCGGCAGGGGTTCCCAGCCGACCTTGCGGGACTCGAGCTCGGACTCGTCGACCAGGAGGTCGAACGTGCGGGCCGCGATGTCGACCCGGATCCGGTCGCCGTCCTTGACGAACGCGATCGGGCCGCCGTCGACGGCCTCCGGTGCGACGTGGCCGATGCACAGGCCCGTGGTGCCGCCGGAGAACCGACCGTCGGTGAGCAGCAGGACATCCTTGCCCAGGCCCGCGCCCTTGATGGCGCCGGTGATGGCGAGCATCTCGCGCATGCCGGGGCCGCCCTTGGGTCCCTCGTAGCGGATGACGACGACGTCGCCCTTGTGGATCTCGCCCTTGTCCAGCGCGTCCAGGGCGCCCTGCTCGCGCTCGAACACGCGGGCGGTGCCTTCGAAGACGTCCGCGTCGAAGCCGGCGCTCTTGACGACGGCGCCCTCGGGGGCCATCGAGCCGTGCAGGATGGTGATGCCGCCAGTCTTGTGGATCGGGTTGTCCATGGCGCGGAGCACTTTGCCGTCCGGGTCCGGCGGGTTGATCGCGGCGAGGTTTTCCGCCACGGTCTTGCCCGTGACGGTGAGGCAGTCACCGTGCAGCAGGCCGGCGTCGAGCAGTGCCCTCATGATGACCGGCACGCCGCCGATCTTGTCGACGTCGGTCATCACATAACGGCCGAACGGCTTGAGGTCGCCCAGATGCGGGATCTTGTCGCCGATCCGGTTGAAGTCGTCCAGGGTCAGCTCGACCTCGGCTTCGCGGGCGATGGCGAGCAGGTGCAGCACGGCGTTGGTGGACCCGCCGAAGGCCATGGTGACGGCGATCGCGTTCTCGAAGGCCTTCTTGGTCATGATGTCCCGGGCGGTGATGCCCAGGCGCAGGAGGTTGACCACGGCCTCGCCGGACTTGTGCGCGAAGGCATCTCGGCGGCGGTCCGCGGAGGGCGGCGCGGCCGAGCCGGGCAGGGACATGCCCAGGGCCTCACCGATGCACGCCATGGTGTTTGCGGTGTACATGCCGCCGCAGGCGCCTTCGCCCGGGCAGATGGCCTTTTCGATGCGGTCCAGGTCCTCGCGGCTCATCTTCCCGGCGGCGCAGGCACCGACGGCCTCGAACGCGTCGATCAGGGTGACTTCCTTTTCGGAGCCGTCCTCGAGCTTGACCCAGCCGGGCATGATCGAGCCGGCGTAGAGGAACACGGCCGCGAGGTCCAGGCGGGCCGCGGCCATCAGCATGCCGGGCAGGGACTTGTCGCACCCGGCCAGCAGGACGGAGCCGTCGATCCGCTCGGCCTGCATGACGGTCTCGACGGAGTCGGCAATGACTTCGCGGGAGACGAGGGAGAAGTGCATGCCCTCATGCCCCATGGAGATGCCGTCGGAGACGGAAATGGTGCCGAACTGCATCGGGAACCCGCCGCCGGCGTGGACGCCTTCCTTGGCGCCCTGGGCGAGCCGGTTCAACGAAAGGTTGCAGGGAGTGATCTCGTTCCACGAACTCGCCACACCGATCTGCGGCTTCGCGAAGTCGTCATCGCCCATGCCGACCGCCCGGAACATGCCGCGCGCGGGCGCGGCGTGGATTCCATCGGTAACGACCCGGCTGCGGGGCTTGATGTCCGGCTTGGTGTCTGTTGCTGTTTGGGTGTCCTGACTCATGGCTCAAAGTCTAGGCGTCTGCCCCAGACCCCAACGACCCCACGAGGGAGCGTTAAGCGGAAAACCGGGAATATTTCGATCAAATAGTGGACTCTCATCTCACATGATGAAATCCGCGGCCGCTTGGCCTCGAATTCGGTGAGCCGCGTCACGCAGTTCCGGAGCTTCGGCGACCGCCTGGGCCTCGGCCTTCAGCATCGCCAGGACCTGCTGGATGGTGGTCCGGGCCGCGACGTCGGGACGGGCGAGGGCAACAATACTGCGGTTGGCCTTTACGCCCTCGAGCGGGCGCAGGACGAATCCGCGGTCCTGGTTGCTGACAGCCGTGTACCGCGGCAGCAGGCTGAGCCCGTGGCCGGCACTGACAAGGGCTTCGAGAACGCGCAGATCGGGGAACTGCTGGGCGCGGACAGCGTGTGAGTCGGCCCGTAGCTCAATCTGGCGCAGCACGGTATCGAAGGGAAAGCCCTCGGGAACGCCCATCCAGGGGAAGCCCACGACGTCCTCGGCGCACAGCGTGGCCTTGGCGGCCAGCGCGTGCCCCGCGGGCAGGGCCACGTCCAGGGGTTCCTCCAGCAGCGGCACCACGGCCAGGCCCTGGCCGCCGAAGACTTCGGGACCGTCGACGCTGTGGGCCAGGACGATGTCATAGTCCGCGGTCAGCCCGGCGAACCCGGCAACGCCGGGATCCTCGAAGTGCGCTTCGAGGCGGAGACCTTCGATGGCCTTGACCCGGTGCAGGAGGCCCGGGAGGAACATCTCCGCCGCGCTGGGAAAAAAGGCTGCCACAACCCGCGTCTGCCAGCCTCGCCGGTAGGTGTCGATGGTTGCCTCGGCCCGTGCCATGGCGGTGGACACCTCGGCCGCAGCGCCAGCCATGGCCAGGCCAGCCTCGGTGAGCCGCACTCCCCTGCCGGACTTCTCCACCAGGACGACGCCCAGTTCTTCCTGCAGGGTTTTGAGCTGTTGAGACACAGCCGACGGCGTCACTTTCATGGCCTCGGCGGTGGCGCCCACCGTGCCGCGGTCGGCGAGTTCGCGCAGAATCCGCAGTCGCTTGAAATCCATGAGGCGAGGCTACACGGCGGGCCCGGGTCGTTTCCGGTTTCCAGCCGGCCCACGGGGCCATCCCCGCCGTCCCGGGAGGCGGCCGCGTCGGCCCCGTGAAGGGTGGACAGCCGGCTTGGCCCGGACGTACGGTCAAGCATCGGCAACCATGCCTCATGTACTGAAACTCATGGACTGAATCTCATGGACTGAATATGGACTGAAAGGCTCTGCTATGGACTGGATTGTCTGGCTCGTCGTCATCATCGTGGTGGTCGCTGTGGTCTGGGCCGTGCTCAACCGCAACAAGAGCCGCCCGGGCGCAGGTTCCGCCTCCACCGGAACCACCAGCACCGGCAGCTCTTCCGGCACGTCGACCGGTTCGACGTCGACCGGGACGACGGCGGCGGGTGCCGGACCGGCGGGCGGGGCGATGGCGGCGGCGGCGCCGGAAGCGATGCAAACACCTGAGGCGGCCTCGTCGGCGATGCCGCCGGCGGAGACGGCTGCACTGGAGACCCCTGCGCCGCAGGCCACTGCAGACAAAATGACCCCCGCTCCCGAACCGGCAGCGCCCCCGACAACCGAACCGGCCGCGGGCGCAGCCACGGCCGCGGCCGCCGCGCCGGAAGCCCCGGGTGCTGCGGACAGCGCCGAGTGGGAGACCCAGTGGTCCGAGACCGCCGCACCGGCCGATGCGCATGCGGCCACGACCCACCACGAACCGGCCCACGGTGCACACGTTCCGGGAGTTGCCGCCGAAACTCCGACAGCGGCCGAACCGGCGGCTGCTGCCGGGCCTCCGGTGCACCATCCCGAATACACCGAGCCCCACTCGCCGACACTGCCCGGAGCTGAGACGGCAGCCGCGGAGGCGGCCGACAACGAAGGCGCCACCGTCACTGCCGGCAACGCTGCCCCTGGTGCTGCGAATAGCACCGTCGCTGCCGCCGCAGCGATGCCCGAGGCGCCCGGCCCCGCGACAGGAGCAGCGTCAGCGGCAACGCCCCTTGCCGAGGCGGAAACCACGCAGATGGCCGCCTCGTCCGCGGCAACGGAGGCTTCCGCAAGCCACACGGCCGAGCCCACAGGCCACCTCGCTACTGACCAGCCCTACGGCGAGGGATCGGCAGCCCCGGCGGCCGACGGCAGCGGACCCGAAGGCTTCACCGTCAAGGGCAACGCATCGTCGATGACCTACTACGAAGACTCCAGCCCGGCGTACGAAGAAGCCCGGGCAGAGGTGTGGTTCGTCTCCGCAGCGCACGCCGAAGCCGCCGGCTTCCGTCCGCCCCGCCGGACGCGCCAGTAGCAGCCGGCCCGGTTCCGACAACTTTCCCTTGCTGCTCCGCCGTCTCGTGGTCAGGGCAACAGCCCTCGCCGTTGCCCTGATCGTCTTAAGCGCCTGCACCGGCGGCGGTGCCTCCTCTCCCACGCCCCGGCAAGGGGGCGTGCCTGCCACCGGCGCGCCGGGGACGGCGGGCGAGCCCACGGTGGCGGAGCGGATTGACGGCCTGCAGGTGCCGTGGTCCACGGTCTACCTCCCGGACGGCACCGCCGTCGTCTCCGAACGCGACTCCGCCCTGGTACGGACCATCAACGACGGACACCTGGGCACACTGGGCAAGGTGCCCGGCGTCGTACCGGGCGGCGAAGGCGGCCTCCTGGGCCTTGCCCTGTCCCCTGACTTCGCGACGGACCACTACCTTTACGCGTATTTCACCGCGGCCGACGACAACAGAATCGCCCGCATGCGGCTCGAGGACCGCGGCGGGCGGTGGGAACTGGGCGCCCCGGAGACCGTTTTCACGGGGATCCCGAAGGCTGGCACGCACAATGGCGGACGGATCCGTTTCGGTCCCGACGGCTTTCTGTATGTGGGAACCGGCGATTCGCAGCGCAGGGAGCAGCCGCAGGACAGCAGGGCCCTCGGCGGGAAGATCCTCCGGCTCACGGCCGATGGCCGGCCGGCGCCTGGAAACCCTTTCGGCGAGAACCCGGTCTACAGCCTGGGCCACCGGAACGTGCAAGGACTTGCCTGGGACGGCGCGGGCAGGTTGTGGGCCAGCGAATTCGGCCCCGATGTCAACGACGAGCTCAACCTGATCGTGCCAGGCGGCAACTACGGCTGGCCGGACGTCACCGGCGCCCCGCACCGCGCCGGCTTCCTGGACGCCAAAGTCGTGTGGCCGTCGACGGCGGATTCCTCGCCCAGCGGGCTCGAAATTGTCGGCAACACCGCCTACCTGGGCGCCCTGCGCGGGCAAAGGTTGTGGGCCGTTCCCCTCAAGGGCGAATTCGCCGGCGACCCTGTGAGCTATTTCACAGGAAAGTACGGCCGGATCCGGAACGTTTCACTCGCCCCCGACGGCCGCCTGTGGCTCCTCAGCAACGGCGAAAACCCTGATTTTGCGCTGATTTTGAACCTTCACGGCTAACGCGGCCCCTCCCCAGCACCCCGATTTCACACCGCGGCCAAACTCGTGTAGAGTTTCATGTCGTTGCGGAGAACAACGGGGAAAGAAAAAGCCCCGGTGGACAAGAACAACAGATGCACCTCTAGCTCAACTGGCAGAGCAATTGACTCTTAATCAATGGGTTCCGGGTTCGAGTCCCGGGGGGTGCACCACCAAGAAACCGCTCCAACACTAGCGAAAGCCAGGGTTGGAGCGGTTTTTTTATTTGCCCAAAAACAGCCCTACTCGTCGTTTAGTCGTCGTTTGAACGGTGCACCAGCGGGGCGGTTAGTGGACCAGTATGACCCGGCTGTTCAACTGCTCCAGAATCAGCGAAGAGTCCGGCGCGTTCCGGTTCCGCTCAATGTAGTGCTTCTTCGTGATGGCATCCGAGCTGTGCCCAAGCTGCCGTGAGGCAATGAGGGAACCAGACTCGCGCTCAATCAGCGTGGCGACCGCCTTGCGGAACGAGGAGGGCTTGACACCCTCCCACTCTTTGCCGCGTGCCTCACGCCACAACCTACGGAAGTTTGCCGGCTCCATCGGCTCGCCGTTTCGGTTAGGGAACACCAGGTCACCGGCGGCACCCGCTTTCCTGCGCCTCAACAGCTCCAGACCGAACAGAGGCAGCGTGAGAACGCGCTTCCCGGATTCAGATTTCGGGAAAGCTTAGCGATGCAGGCCGCTCACGGAATCCCGCCTTCACGGTCCCCGTCACAGCAATCGTCCGCATCCTGAAATCAACATCCGAGAACTGCAACGCCAGCAACTCCCCCGGCCGCAGCCCGGTTGCCAGGAACATATCCATCGCATCCAAAGTGGAAGCCCTCCCCGGCTTCTCCCCCGAGGCGCCTTGCCCTGAGCGGGTAGCCGGTGACAACGGATAGAATTCTGCTCGAGCGTGCAACGGTGCCTCCCATCCACCAATCACCAGAGGACGATATGACCGCTTGGACCTCAATGACTGAAAAGAAAGCCTCAGCATCAGGCCGTCGGCGGAAGCTTCTCGGCAGAACAGTCGCCTGGTTCGCCGTACCAATCCTGCTCCTTTGGGCCGCCGCCGGCCTGTTCCTTTACGTGACGCCCCCCAGTGATGCACCGAGACACGCAGATGTGCTTTTCGTCCTGGGACCCCCAGATAGCCGCATAGCTTATGCAGAGCAGCTGATGGAACAGGGCTACGCCCGCACCCTCGCTGTGTCTGTACCACTGGACAAGCACGGATCGCCGGGCCTGGCCCTTTGCAATGAACGGCGCACCTACCGGATCATCTGCTTCCGCCCCGCGCCCTTCACAACGCAAGGAGAAGCGCGGGAACTCAAGGAACTGACAGACAAGAACGGCTGGACGAGCGCGGATGTGCTGACCGTCCAGTTTCATCTCACCCGGGCGCGGGTGGTAGTGCAGCGCTGCTACACGGGAGACTTGAGCATGGTTGCCTACCGACAGAACCTGCCGCTGATCTCGTTCACGAAACCGATAGAGTCATGGGCCTACCAGTACGCCTACCAAACTGCCGCCTTCGTAAAAGTGGCACTAAACGAGGCATGCTGACCAGCGGACAGGCCAACGAAAACGGCCCATAAGACCGGTTAAGTTCCCAACTGAAATCGCCCCGTCATCTTCGGATGGCGGGGCGATTTCGTGCGTCCATGGCGCAGGTCAGAGGTCCAGGTCATTTCCGGAGCCCATCTCCAGTTCTTCTGCGCAGTCTTCGCAGTAAAGCAAGTCAGTCACAACACCGCAGCAAGGGCATCTATGTTCTCGGGCACGCGGGTCCATCACGTTGAAGTTCACCCATAGATCATCGGTGAGTAATCTGAGAGAAGTATGGAAATTATCCGACAACCCGGTGGCAACGCGTGAACTACTCTCATGCGCCCGAGGCTTGGGATGTGGCCCACCCCCGACAATTGTTGCCTCGGGCCACATCCACGTGGACATCGTTGCACGCCAGCGTCATCGACAAGCCTTTTTGACTTGCAAAGTCGGGGCACATATGTTTGAAGAGTTCCGTCGCAACCCCCAATAGTGACGGCACAAACAGAAAGCCCCCGCGCCGTCGACCTCCCCCGGTCTGGCGCGGGGGCTTTCTGCGTTCCGGCTGCCGGCGCTCCGAGGCGGATGTCATGGGCGCCAATCCACCAAAGCGCTGACCGTCGCAGTAATTCGCTGCCGTACCGTTTACCATCGGGAAATGATCCGAGAAAGATTCGCCGACGGCGGACTCGCCTTGCATGAGTTGTCCTACGCGGAGCTGAGCGAGCATATATTCCCATTAGCCTGGGGTGGGTTTGGGGCGTCTGAACTGCGGTTTTACGCCTAGACAGGTGTCCTTGACGCCAAGATGGAGAAGGTCGAAGCACGTTCATGCGTGGTCCAGACCCACGCGCCTGGACAGGGCTGACGTGCCGCCCCGTGGCAGAGCGGGCATGCCTTCTTCATAGTTTTCATGGCTGGAGCGTATGGCCGGGGTCGGCCATGGTTCGGCTGCGGATCATGGCCGGGCCTCACAACCGGCCAGGGAGTTTCTCGAGATGGGCGCCCTGCTGGGTGTACTGACGGCTGGTGCATGTCCACAATCCGCCACTTAGAGGTCCAACGGCTCGGACACGCGGGCTTCCGGGCCGGCTAGTCGACTGCTATTGCTTGCTGCACGCCACGTAAGGCAGCCCCTCTGACGTACTTCGGGTAGGGGTACTGCGTCAGGGACGTGGCGATTATTTCACGGACCCAGTCCACGGGAGGAGATGGGATGTCGCGTCGGTAGGTATACAGGGTGACGCGGCCGGGTGCGATGTTGAAAGGCAGCGCAAACTGGCGGACCGATCCGTGGGACTCGATGATGTCGGCGAGGGCTTTGGGTACGACGCTGATGTGGTCTGTCACGGCAAGGGTCTGCGCGACCACGGCAAAACTTGGGAGGGTGATGGTCACGGAGTCACGGACGCCCAGTTCGGCCAGCCTGTGGACGACATGCTCGTGCCCCAACGCCTTCGACACGACAACATGTTTTTCGGCGGCGATTTCCTCCATCGATGGGCTGTCGGAGATGCGCGGGTGCGTCCTGGCACAGACGCCCACGTAGGGCATGTCCATAAGGTGCTCACCCAGCACGTCACTCTCGGGTATGGCAGGGATCCCGATTGCCGCGTCGATTTCGTTGCGCCGTAGTCGATCGTGGAGCTGGGAGATATCCAGCGGTATGACGTCGAGACGAACATTCGGCGCGGCCTCCAGCACGGCCGAAACGATGTAAGGAAACAGTGCCATGAGACCCAGGTCGGTCATCATGAGCCGAAACCGGTGGGACGTGCTGGCAGGATCGAATTCGGAGACGCCTTGAACCGCTGAGTCGATCATCCGGAGTGACTGACTCAATTCCGGATAGAGACCACTTGCCGTCGGTGTCGCTTCCAGGCCTTTCGGTCCGCGGTGGAAAAGCGGGTCGCTGAAGAGTTTGCGCAGCTTCGACAGCGCGTAGCTGACGGAGGGCTGGCTGATGGCCAAAATTTCCGCCGCGTCGGTCACGCTTCTCGTCTCGTAAACCAGGACGAAGACGCGAAGGAGGTTCAGATCATACCTGCCGGATTCCTGCATAGAGCAACTATATTCCACAAAATAGATACCGTCTATATTCCTATTGTCAAATTCTATTTGATAAATACTAGGGCCGGATCTAGCCTTGAAGAAGTGGTGATATACACCACAGAATGACCAGGCCGAAGTTGATGGGTGATCCGCC
Source organism: Arthrobacter sp. ok909 (assembly GCF_900104405.1). NCBI lineage: Bacteria > Bacillati > Actinomycetota > Actinomycetes > Micrococcales > Micrococcaceae > Arthrobacter > Arthrobacter sp. ok909. The sequence goes on from NZ_FNJS01000015.1 coordinate 105,867, forward strand.
AAACTTCCGAGGAGACCAGTCCTTTGGCCGATTTAGTAATAGAGGTGGCAACAATGACGTACACCGTTGACAGCATGCGCACGGCCCCCGAGGCCTACGCCTGGAGCCGTTTCGGGCAGCCCGAATACACGAACTGGCTTGATGAGAGCATGTCCTGGAAGGAGACCTGCTACATCGGTGACTGGTCCTTCCTGTGGCAGCACCGCTTCACGGGGCCCGACGCTCTGCGGCTGTTCTCCGACATCACCGTGAACAGCTACAAGAAGTTCGACATCGGCCAGTCCAAGCACGCGATCCACACGAACAAGGACGGCAAGGTCATCCATGAAGGGGTCCTGACCCGTTTCGGCGAGGAAGAATTCGTGGTTCACGGACGGGGCGGATTCTGGGCGGCATTCAACCTTGAGCGCGGCGGCTACAACGCCCAGGTAACCAAAGAGGACTGGTTCATTTTCCAGGTCTCCGGCCCGAACGCCGTCAAAGTGCTGCACGAACTCACCGACTCCCGGGACCTCCTGGAAGCAAAGTACATGCACGTCGTACCCGTCACCGTGGCCGGGCACAGCATCCACGCGTTGCGCCAGGGCATGGCCGGCGAGGTCGGATTCGAACTTCAGGGACCCAAGGAAATCGCCCAGGAGATCTACGACGCCGTCCTCGACGCAGGCAAGGACCACGGCATCCGGAAACTGGGCGGCCGGGTCGCCCTGATCAACCACCTTGAGGCATGCTTCCCCACCATCGCCACGGACTACATCCCGGCCATCTTCGATGAAGACATGGCCGACTACCTCGAATACTTCCGCTCTTCCATGCCGGCCTTTGCCCAGGCCGCCTACATCGCCGGCAGCTACAACGGCCAGGCGATCAGCGAGTACTACCGCAGCCCGGTGGAGCTCGGATGGGGCAAGGTCGTCAACACCGATCACGAGTTCCTCGGCCGTTTGGCCCTGGCCGCGGAGAAGGAGAATCCCAGTCGTGTCATCCGGACCCTGGAATGGAACGGGGAGGACGTCGCGGAGGTGCAGGCCTCGCTCTTCCAGGAAGGGGACCACTACGACTTCATGGAAATGCCCCGTGACCAGCGAGGTTTCATGTGGGCAGACCGGGTCGAGATCGACGGTCAGCTCGTCGGGGTCGCGACATCACGCGGATACTCCTACTACTTCCGCAAGATGCTCTCGCTGGCAACCATAGACATCGAGCACGCCGAGCCCGGCACTGAGGTGACCGTGATTTGGGGGGCCCCCGGCCACCCGCAGAAAGACATCCGGGCCATCGTCCGCCCGGCCCCCTACAAGACCGACAAGTCACGAGGTGATCTCCTTGCAACCGTCTAGCACCACCCTTCCGGCCAGGCCCGCCGCAACTGGCGGCACCGCCGATATTGGCTGCCTTAACGTCAGCTGCCCCGACCAGCCCGGCATCGTCGCCAAGCTGACCCAGCTTCTCGGTGCCCACGGGGCGAACATCATATCCCTCGACCAGTTCACTACCGGGCCCGAAAACGGCACCCTGTACCAGCGCACGGTCTTCCACCTTCCCGGGTTCGCCGCTAAACGGGAGACTTTGGAAGCGGACATCCAGACAAAACTCGCCGAACCGCTTGAGATGGACTGGAAACTCACTGACGCATCCAAGCGCAAGCGGGTCGCGATCTTCGCATCCAAAACCGACCACTGCCTGCTGGACCTGCTGTGGCGGCACCGCCGCGGGGAAATCCCCATGGACATCGTCATGGTCATCTCCAACCACCCGGATCTGGCCGACCAGGTGCGCCCGTTCGATATCCCCTACTTCTACGTCCCTGTTACCGGGGACAAGAAGGACGCCGAACGCCGGCACCTGGAACTGCTGAACGGCAACGTGGACCTCGTAGTCCTGGCCCGCTACATGCAGATCATCTCCGCGGAATTCCTCGACGAAGTCCAGGTCCCGGTGATCAACATCCACCACTCCTTCCTGCCTGCCTTCATCGGCGCCGGCCCGTACCAGAAAGCCAAAGACCGCGGGGTCAAGCTCATCGGCGCCACGGCCCACTACGTGACAAAGGACCTCGATGAGGGCCCGATCATCGAACAGGACGTCATCCGCGTCTCCCACCGGGAATCGACCCCGGAGCTCATGCGCTCCGGCGCCGATGTGGAGCGCGGGGTCCTCTCCCGGGCCGTCACCTGGCACTGCCAGGACAAGGTCATGCGCGACGGCAACACAACGATTGTGTTCTGACCATGACCGCCCACATCATCGACGGAAAATCACTCGCGGCCCGCCTCCGGGAACAGCTCCGGACGGACGTTGAGCATTTCAAACACTCCACTGGCCGCACCATCGGCCTCGCGACCGTCCTTGTCGGGGACGACCCGGCCTCAGAGGTCTATGTAGGCAGCAAACGCCGGCTCTCCAAGGAGGCCGGCATCGAGGACCACCACCGCCGGCTGCCAAAGGATGCCACCCAGGAACAGGTGGCTGCGGCACTGGACGAACTCGCAGCCGACCCCGCGGTCTCGGGCGTCCTGCTCCAGCTTCCCCTCCCTTCGCATCTGGATGCCAAAGCCCTGATCGACCGGATCCCTTGGGAAAAGGACGTGGACGGGCTGACGACAACCAGCGCCGGGCGCTTGGCACGCAGCGTGGAAGGGCTGCTGCCGTGCACGCCGCAGGGAGTCATCTCCCTGCTCGAAGACGAGGGTGTTGAGTTGCAGGGCGCCAACGCCGTTGTCGTCGGGCGCTCGGACCTCGTCGGAAAACCGCTGGCCCAGCTCCTCCTGCAAAAGAACGCCACCGTGACCATCGCGCACTCGAAGACGAAGGACCTGGCGGCCGTCACGCGCCAGGCCGAGGTGGTCATTGCCGCTGCCGGTATTCCCCACCTGATCGGCGCTGAACACATTTCCGCAGGGGCTGTCGTGATCGACGTCGGCATCCACCGCTCCGCAGAAGGGCTCATCGGTGACGTCGACTTCGACGCCGTCAGCAAGATCGCGTCAAAGATCACCCCGGTCCCCGGCGGTGTCGGCCCCATGACCATCGCCGAACTTCTCCGCAACACCCTCAAAGCAGCACAGCTCCAAAACTAGTCACCGCAATTGCCGGCCCTTAAGGGCTGGGCCGGCCCCCACCGCGCGCCCGCACGGTGGAACTCCGCTCCCAAGGAATCCCCATGTCCCAAACCAGTGTCGCCACCGTCGTCGGCAGCGCCAAAATCTCCCGTTTCCACCTCAAGGCGGCCGCTATTTGCGCCCTGCTTATGATCGCCGATGGATACGACCTTGTATCCTTTGGCTCCGTCATCCCCCACCTCATGAAGGACTGGGGCACGGACCCCGTCACCCTCGGCGTCGTGGGTTCCATGGCCCTTGCCGGCATGTTCGCCGGCGGGCTCATGGTCGCACCACTGGCCGACAAATACGGCCGCCGCAAACTCATCGTCGCCGGGCTGATCCTCGCCAGTATCGCTGCGTTCGCGTGCGCGTTCGCCGACACCCCGCTGGTACTGGGCGCACTGCGCTTCGTCGTAGGCGTGGCCCTGGGCGCGTTGGTTCCCAACTTCATGGCGCTCACGGGAGAACTCTCTCCCACCAAGTCCAAGGCGTTCTTCGTAGCCACCGTCTCGGCGTTCTACGCAGTAGGAGGAGTCGGCGCAGCGCTGCTGGCCATCTACATCGAGCCGGTACTGGGCTGGCGCGGAGTGTTTTACGTGGCCGGATTGTCCATCCTGCTGGTTCCAGTGGTGCTCAAGCACCTTCCTGAATCCCCGGAATATCTTGCCCTCGTTGGCCAGCGTGAACGCCTGGACGCAGTGATGAAGCAGATAGAACCCACTTGGAGTCCGAACACGGTAATCGCACCCCCGGCCCCGTCCTCCGGCAAGTCCCGAATCGCGCAGCTCTTCACGCACGGGAACGCCCTGGCGACCTCACTCATGTGGGTCTTCTTCATCATGACGATGGTCCTCAGCTACGCCCTGAACACCTGGCTGCCCACACTCATGCAAAACGCCGGCTTCGAGCTCGGCCCGGCCATGTGGACCCTCGTCATCCTCAACGCCGGCGGCCTGTTCGGCTCCATCGCGGGCGGCTGGATCGCCGGACGGACCTCCTACCGCAAGACCCTCGTTGGCTACTTCGCCCTGGCCATCGTGTCCTTGGTCCTTCTGTCCATAAAGCCCAACGCGATCATGCTGAATGTCCTGCTGTTCACCGCCGGAGCCGCAGTGATCGGGATCCTGGCCATCATCCATGCCTTCGCCGTCGAGTTCTACCCGGCCCACATCCGCAGCACCGGCGTCGGCTGGGCCACCGGCACCGGACGAATCGGAGCCATTGCCGGGCCAATCCTCGGAGGCGCTCTGGTCGCGGCGGGCCTGCCCCTACAGATGAATTTCGTGCTCCTGACTATCCCCGCAGTTCTCGGAGTCACCGCAGTCATCATCGTCACAGCGCGCCGATTCAAATCAGCAGCCACCAAAGGCGAAAAACCCGTCCTCGTACCCTGACCGACCCAACAACCCGGCGTCCCCGATCGGCAACAAACAGACACTGGATGGAAAAGATCGGAACAGATTCCATCAGGTCCCCGTCTCTGGACAAACAATCCCAGAGGCGGGGATTCCGGGCTCATGCCGCTGGCGTTTCCGCCAGCACGCTCGCGCCGGATCAGAAGGAGCCTCTTTTGCACCACAAACACACACTTGCAAGCACAGGCGACCATTCCCTGCTGCTGGCGAGGCCGGAGTCCGGAACCTCACGACGGAAGCTGGTCCTAGCCACCGACTGGACCACACTGGTCACCGGCGAGAAGGTGTGGACCCGCACCCAGACCCCGCCCCACACAGCAGGATGGGTCGATGAAGTCACACCGGATGGAAGCATCGCCTGGATCGTTACGAGCGGAGCCATTCGGCGCATGTATCACCACAGCGATGGTGACGAGCTGTGGACGGGCCAGGACTAGGCCGGCCGCCCAACCCATGAACGGATGCTTACGCGTGGAGGCAGCCAGTGCTCATGATTCCTGTTCGAGTTCTGCCAGTCGCGCCCGCACCTGGTCGCCGAGCCCGCAGATCAAGTCGAGCTGCTCCGGGGTGAGGTGGTCGATCAGAACCTTGCGCACGTCCATCACGTGCGGCGCGGCGGCAGCCTCGATGACCTCGCGACCTTGCGGTGTGATGACCACGACGGCGCCGCGCTGGTCCGCCGCGCAGCGTTCACGGCCCACGAGACCGCGCTTTTCCATCCGGGTCAGATGCTGCGAGAGCCGGCTCTTCTCCCAGCGCAGAACGTCGCCTAGCGCAAACGCCCGCAGCCGCCCGTCCGGCGCCTCCGACAGGTGCGCCAGCACCTGGTAATCGGCGCTCGACAGACCGCTGCGCTGGCGCAACTGCCGCTCGATGTACTGGGACAGATCGGCCTGCATCGTCATCAGGCTACGCCAGGCACGCTGCTCCCGGTCGTCCAGCCAACGTTGATCACTCATACCTGCCACGTTACCCCATAGTTGACATGTTAACCATCTGGTGCCTACAGTTTGGTTAACACATAAACTACCTGGAGGTTTTGCCGTGACCATCACAGCCATCGTTCTCAGCGCTCTACTGGCCCTCGCCGCACTGGGCGCGGGCATCCCCAAGATCAGGCTCAAGGGCGATATCCCGCGCCAACTGCAGGAACACATGGGCGCCAGCGCCTCCCTCACCCGGTTCATCGGCCTGGCCGAGGCCGCCGCGGCGATCGGAC
>NZ_FNJS01000017.1:0-102153 GCF_900104405.1 Arthrobacter sp. ok909
CCGGTATCTGGCACAACTGGCACATCGACGCGCCCCGCAAACGCTCACTCATCGCCTACGACCACTAAACGAATACGGACTCACTCATCTAGTAGTTTCCCCGCACATTGGGCCATATCTGGACAACCCAGCGGTCAAACAGGACGCGTAAATCTTTTATCAGGATGAGGTCCTCCTTACCAAGGTCCATGCGTCCGTAACCGCTGGGAGATTGCCCAGGCAACTTATCGACGAATTCTTTCCGGATGGTGCTCAAGGCGCGTTCAACGACCATGTGGGCGGACAGCGTCCTGGGAGCTGTGGCGAGGGTGAACCCGAATTCTAGGCAAAGCGCTTCGACGGAATGCGAGCGGTAATGTTCGTTGTCCGTCAGGATTATGGACGGCCGGAAACGGGGACGGCGGGCAGCGGCCGCCGCGTACGCCGCATCATTGAGGAGGACTGGCCAAGGGAAGTTCATCCGCTGCAAGTCCCCGCGGCATGACAGCTTCCCGACCGGTCTGGTGGCCGGCGGAGCCATCGCTTGCGCGATGAGGTTCGCGATGTCCGGGCTGGTATCCCGCTTCCGAACGCTTGTTGCCGCTATCGCCCGGTTCGATTTATCTATCATGATGGTCAGGCTCGCCAGCCCTGGCTGTCCGCTTGAAGTTCTAACGCGGACAGCAGAAATCAGGGAGCTGATTTGCGCCTCACTGCCAGGCAGGAAGGCCCGTAGTTTGAAGACTCCTTTAGGCACGGCAGATACCATCCAGAGCGGCATCCGTTCGCGGCGACTGAACTTCGCCACCACTAACACTGGATCCGGCGACCTCCCGAACGGGGACATATCGTTCAGATCTATGCAACCCTCCCGGCCCCGCGTCGCGACGAACACGCACCTCCATCCGGCGGCGCCGTATCAGCGGTAAGACTAGCCATGACCTTCGTTTGCCTGCGCGAACTTAGCACCAGTACAGCCGACCTGGCAGCGCGTGCACTCACCGGCGACGAGATGGAGATCACCCACCGCGGCTTTCCGCCCATGCGACTCGCTCTAGTTAACCTCATTCCAGGCCGTATGTTACCAAGGCAGATCTCCTGAAGCGCCCACTGGCCGATCCGGGCCTCCAAGATGATCTGACCGAACAAATCATCATTAATCGACACGCTGCTTCCACTTCGGCGTCCTAAGACCAACCGGTCAGATCCGCTTGGGCACATCGAGAATGCTGTGATCTCGTCCCGATCTCTGGGATGTTGCAGCCAACGAGGCTAGTTGGACTACGCGCTGAGCGCTCCGACGGGTCCCGAAGCTTTCCGAGTGAAGTTCCGTCAGTCGCATGTACGCCACCTCATCTGAGTCCGACCGAGGCGATGTAGAGTTTTTGCGTTGGTGGGATGACTGCGTCATCCCACCAACGCTGGCGATTCTCCAGGCGTCACGCTCAGCGCTGGTGTGTGGGCTCCCTAAGGAGCGGGCCTGGGCGCTCGTTCAATATACCTCGTAGAGACGCTTTCGTTGCAGCGCTGAATAGAGGTCGAAGCCCTCCCAGTCGATGTTCCATTTTGTTTGCGGTCCCGCAATCCTGGCGACGGCGCCCCTGTCAGTGCAACCGTAGCTTGAGAGCACGGCAGCACGTGTCCGATGGGACACAAACGGGCATGTGAGCACGTTCAGCGCGACGAGCGCCCGCTCCGCATGGTGACTAGGCAGGTCCATGCGGCCCAGGATCCATTCTTCGCAGGCCTTGCGCAATCGCGGATACGCTTGGTGATTCCTGCAATGGAGGATAATACTAAACAGCAGTAACGCGTTCATCGTTGCGGGCGGCGCAAATTCTCCGTCGTCCTCTTGGAATCCGCAAAAGGCCGCAAGTTCATCCTCTTCAATCGCATAACTGGGGCCGAGATCGGATATGCAATCGATCAGCGTCGCCGTGACTGGGTCGGGCGAAGTTGCTCCCTTAGAGCGACGTAGTTGCTGCATCAACTCGTCCTGGATTCGCATCTCAATCCGCTCTCGATCGTGCGCGGGGAACCGGGGCTCTCGTGAAAGCCGCAACAGTGAGCTTGTGACTCGCGCCACTTTTACTGCCGGACTCATTCGTGGTGCTCCTGAGAAGGCGAAGAATACGAAGTCCAAGAGGCCCAAGAGCGCCGAGGTGAGCGCCCGGTAATGGCTGGCGATTTCTCGTCGCTCTGTATCGCCGGGCGCCCGGACTCGATGCTGTGAAGAACGAATAAGCTTCTCGGCGGCGCGTTCGGCCCGGGAAAGAGCATAGTTCGCGAGCTCGAAATGGCTGACGCCGGTGTCCAGCAGGATTGCTTTGTACCCGACTATCAGCGCAGCGGTGTCGACGTACGGGCGGGGAAGGCTGCCTTCTGGCATTGCCGTCTCGCGCCGCTTTACGGTCTTTCGCAGAAGGTCGACTGTGTGTCGTTTCGCGACGGTCAATGGTGACAGCCATGGAGTGTATTCGCCTTCCTCCTTCGCTGCGTTCAAGTGGAGCTTGTATTTCCTCAAGCTCCGTGCCACCGTCTCAAGGACCCGACCACGGTCTTGCTCATTCGCCAAGAAGATGAAGTAATCGTCAACATAGCGCAGAATTTCATAGTCCTTGCCAAAGATGAGTCCGATCTCTTCGAGCTGGCTCTCTATCTGAAGATCGACTGCCTGCAAAATGACTTCGGCAAATATCCTCGATGTCTCCGAACCGATGGTGATACCGCTCGTCTCGCTGTGATTGACACGCTGCATGAGCCGGTCGAACGCACCACCGAAGGTGTCGTCAACCGCTGTGGACGAGGTGAGGTTTGCCTTGACGTAATCATGGCCGTGCGCCGCCCAGGCGATCGAGTGGGTGTAAATGCTATCGAAGCATTTGGCCACATCTACCCGGACGAGATATCCGAATCGCCGCTCGCACGAGCGATATTCCGCGGAGTCATAGAACTTGTACACGTTTGAGTAACGGCTGTAGGTGAAGTAGGACCGCAACCACTCGTATTCGCGCGTATCGTCCTCAACAGCATCGTGCGAACTTTTGCGTTCCTCAAAGAGCCAATCGCCGGTGACGGTATAAGGTGCCACGCGCGCGGGGCGTCGAAGCGTGAAGTTACTCTTCGACGTGTGGTAGAGAATCAGCGACTCGAACCGGCCGTAAAACTCGGCCATCTCAAGCTGCGCCAAGGGGTGAGGAATCGTGAGGGTGCGGAAGTCATTTACTCGGTGCCGAATCGTGTACTGGAACGGAATCGTCGGGATCGTGGCTGGCGTCCGGACTAGATCGACCTCGACAAGCTCCCCCGCCTTGGTTCCAGCAGGGAATGAGGCATTCTGGCCGAGGAGAATTCGCAGTAGAACCTCCGTGTCAGCATTTGTGATGCGAGCCTTCACGGTACTTCCCTGTAAGCGGACTTGTGACGCACGAATGAACTCGTAAAGTCCCCGGTTGTTAAACGATGGAGGAAGCTCGTATGGCAGTACGTCGCTGAGAACCACTCGAGCGTCGTGCTTCCTAATTGATCGTCTATGCTTTCTCACGCCATACCTTGGTCAGTTGTTCGATTCGTTGCGGAGTAAAGCGGTAGACCCGTCGATCTTTGAATCCTTCAACGAACGACAACCGGTCTATGTGTTCCTTCAAAACGGCCGGGAGATGCGACTTCCTTGCGCGATGCTGAAGAAAGCGGTCCAACCCTGAAAAAATTGCGCCGTCCGTGACATGGGGATTGGAAAAATAAATTCCCACCATTGCGTTTCTCTTGTTATTTGCAAGACGCGTGTTCCCAGTCAGTAGACGCAAACGGTCAAGTAGGAGGCTCCGCCGGCCGTGGTTACTCGGCTCCGCCCTGTCCCACGCATCGAATGTCCGGCCTACGCGCTTGCGCAATGTCTCGACGCGTTGATTCGTAACCTCAACTTTGAGTCCAGCGGTCCCGGCATAGGAGAGCGAGTAGCCGAGGAACTCGAAGCGCCGCAGCATCTTAGCCTCGCTCAGTCTCGAAGTCTCCTGCTTCTCTGGATTGAGTTTGAGGTCCAGGAGGTCGAGCTGTTTTGAGACGAGGCTCGCCAGATCGGCTTCGACCGTTGCGTGGCGCGAGTTATCAGCAGCAACGATCACAATGTCGTCGACGTATCGGGCATAAAACAAAACCTCTGGCCGGTGTCGGATGGCCGAGTCTACTTGGGTGACGTACAGCTCGGCTAACTTTGCGCTAAGACCGACTCCTGTAGGGAGACCCTTAGGTGCACCGACAAGTCTTTCCATCTCTGTAAGCAGGAGGTTGATCAGCTGTTTCGAGGTTGGGGAAAGACGCGTACACGCGATTCGACCCTTAAGTTTGGCATGGTCGATTGACTCGAAAAACGAGGCAACGTCCGTTCGCAAGACGACCTTCGGAAGGTCGTTGTCCAGACTTCGCGCCAGGCCGCTAATGATTGACTGTCGATCGCCGGGTCTCGCGGGGAGAATGCCCTTGATCGATGCTTGCAGTTGTCGATCGGCGAAAAACGCTTCGGGTGTGTCGCTGATCTCGTACAACTGCCGGTCTCCGAGCAGCTTTGCTTCCCGGAGACCCCACTCGAACGATCCTTCCTCGACGCTATCGATGAGAGAATCACTCGTCTTTGCCAAGGCATTCATGAGTGCAGCTTCCGCAGCCTGTCTCTTTGCCTTGGCTATAACGGCAGGCGCAGACTCTTCTGGCCCAATGTAGCGGACCGTGCCGCGGCTAACAGCACGTGCTTCTCGGACAGCGTCACGCGCCACGTCGTAGGCAGTCCGGACATCCGGAAACATCGGAAGCAACTCTTTTCCGCGCCGCGTCTGTGAATCCCAGATTCTTCGCAGATTTCGTAGCGAGAAGCTCTGATCCACGTTGTTGTTTCCTTCCTTTTCAAACCGTGCCTATGACTGGATTAGGTCCCCTCGGAACGATACTGGGTTTTCCTGCGGCACAGGACGACGACGCGGAAGCTCTGCCGAAATGACTCATGTCGGGTTATTCAACCGCCGGTGCCGAAATATCGGCATGAATCACCGCCTTTTCGACCTCAGTTCGATCTGGCACATCCCCACCACCCCGAGACGGGCTACTGCCGTCATCTCCCCAACGAGGGTCCTCACCCCAAGAGGCACGGCTAGTGCGGTGACCGGAAAGGTTCACAGGTTTTGAGTCCGGTGGCAGTCTGGATTCATGGCTGAACGTGTGAAAGTGCGCCGGCTGAGTCCCGCGGAAGGTCAACGGCTGCAGCGGATCGTGCGTCGCGGCGAATCCGAACAAGGTGGCCAAGTGGTGCGGTGGCGGCGGGCGGTGATGATCCTCGCTTCGGCGGGGGGAAACACGGTGCCGGTGATCGCCCGCCTGGTGGCTGCCGACGAGGACACCGTGCGGGCGGTGATCCACCGCTTCAACGAGATCGGGCTGGACTGCCTGGACCCTGACTGGGCGGGAGGCCGTCCCCGGCGACGAGGACCTCGTTGCCGCGACGGCCACCGCCTGGCCAGGACAGCCCTTCACCCATTGGTCGATCCGCAAGCTCGCCGAGTATCTTGGTGCCCGGGCGGACCGTCCGGTCCGGATCGGACGCGAAGCGGTGCGGACCCTGCTGCACCGGCGCGGCATCACGTTCCAGCACACCACGACCTGGGAGGACTCCACCGACCCGGACTTCGAGGCCAAACTCGACCGGATCGAGCAGGTGCAGGCCCACCAGCCGGACCGGACCTTCGCGTTCGACGAGTACGGGCCGTTGGGGATCCGGCCCACCGCCGGCATCGGATGGGCTCCGGAACGGCGGCCGGACCGGCTGCCGGCGACCTACCACCGCACCGAGGGCGTGACGTATTTCCACGGCTGCTACTCGATCGGCGACGACACCCTGTGGGGCATCAACCACCGGCACAAGGGCGGAGTGAACAGCCTCACCGCACTCAAAAGCATCCGGGCCGCCCGCCCCGACGGGCAACCGGTCTATGTGATCCTGGACAACCTCTCCGCCCACGCCACACCGCAAATCCGCCGCTGGACCGCCCGCCACGGCGTCGAATTGTGCTTCACCCCGACCAACGCATCCTGGGCCAACCCGATCGAGGCGCACTTCGGGGTGCTGCGCCAATTCACCATGGCCAACTCCAACCACCCCAACCATGCCGTGCAGACCAGGCGGCTGCATGCATACCTGCGCTGGCGCAACGACTACGCCCGCGACCCCGACGTGCTCGATGCCCAACGGCGCGAACGCGCCCGGGCCCGCAGCGAAAAGGGCCATCGCTGGACCGCCACGACACCGCACAAGCGGCCTGAAAAACACCTCCAACGTTTCAGGTCACGGGTCCACCTCGACGCTGGAACTCGGCATCGACGTGGGCGACCTCGATAGGGTTCTCCAGATCGGCGCACCGCGCACCGTGGCGTCGGTATTGCAGCGGATCGGCCGGACCGGCCGCCGGCCAGGAACCGAGCGGAACATGCTGTTCTTGTCCACCGACGACGCGCAGTTCCTCCGGGCCTGCGGCCTGCTGTTGCTCTGGTCTGAGGGCTATGTGGAGCCTGTCACTCCCCCGCCGACTCCGTTGCACGTGGCAGCACAACAACTGCTGGGATTGACGCTGCAGGAGCGGCGGGTCGGTGCAAACACGTGGCAGGAGTGGTTCTCCGGGCTCGGGCTCGCCGCGGCCGGTGAATGGCAAGAGATCGCCGACTGGCTCGTGGAAACGGGGCATCTGGATCCGGACCAAGGGATGCTTTTCATGGGGCCCGAAGCCGAACGAAAGTACGGTGGAATTCATTACCGCGACCTCATGGCCGTGTTTACCGCCGACCCGCAGGTGGTAATTCTGCACGGGCGCGAGGAGATCGGCTCCGTGGACCCGATGGTGCTGCAGCGCAAAGTGGACGGTCCTCGGCTCCTTACCCTGGACGGCAGGGCCTGGCAGGTGAACTACGTCGATTGGAAGCGTCACCGCGCCTACGTTGAACCGTCGGCAAACGCCGCGGACTCCAAATGGTCAAGCATGCCGCAGCCGGAGGGCTATGCCCTGAGCGATGCAACACGGCGGGTGCTGCTCGGGGCCACTCCCGCTGGCGTGCTGCTGTCCAAAAGGGCTCTGACCAAGCTGGACGAACTCCGGAAGGAGTACTCCCATCGGGTACTGGATGGTTCAACAGTCCTGGTCCGTGAGCCGAATGGGAGACTTCGCTGGTGGACTTGGGCCGGCGCCCGCGCGAACGCCGTCCTGGTCGCGGGCTTACTGGATGTGGCGCCGGAGTTGCTGGACGAATCGCGGGCTTACAACAACTGGCAAATCGGATTGCGAGGCGACACCACCACCCCGGCTCTGGCTGAAGCTATGAGGCAGATCGTGCTATTGCTCAAAGACGAGGCGCCGCGCCTACTTCCACAGGTTGACGACCGAGCCCTCAGGACGCTGAAGTTTGCCGAACTTCTTCCTGCTTTATTGGCAGTGAGCACCCTCGCTGAGCGAAGCAGCGATCATGCCGGTGCTTCGGCGGTCGCCGAAAGACCCGTAGCGTCCGTCTAGTGCGAGATTCGTGGAGTCGAAAACAGCTATCCCCGACGGCTCTGCAGCCGCTATAGGCTCGCCGCATGCCGCGCTCAATCTCCAACGACAGCACTGGACCTTTCCTGGTCACGACAGCTACAGGGAGCCAGTACGTCGTCAATCTAGACGACCGAACCATCTCACGAACGGTGGCGGCGACCGCGCCGTTAGTGGATTTCTTGGATGCTCGGTTCTCCAAGCTTCGTCGCGATGGCGAAGCATTGGAACTACTTATGCTTGAGTTCTGTGAGGTCGGATGTTCAGCGCTCTTTTGGATACAAGTACGCAATGATCACGTTCCAACCTCAAGGACGACGTCGCCCGTAGTGAGCATCGATCCACTCGACTAGCGTTCTCATGGAGTTCATCCCAAAAAGGGCGGAGGGGCCAACTCCCTGCGCGGTCTCCACCGTGGCTGCTGCGAGCACAAAGCGGGCCCTGCGCGAATTGACGCGCAGGGCCCGCACAACGACGGCTACTTGGAAGACTTCCAACTAGACGATTCGTTTCTTCCAAATAGGTGCCATTCTTCCAAATAGACCTATTTCTCTCAGAAGACTAGAAGTCCCAGTCCTCATCTTCAGTATTAACAGCCTTGCCAATCACGTACGAAGACCCGGACCCCGAGAAGAAGTCGTGGTTCTCGTCCGCGTTCGGAGACAGGGCCGACAGGATGGCCGGGTTCACGTCGGTGACAGAGGCCGGGAACATTGCCTCGTAGCCCAGGTTCATCAGGGCCTTGTTGGCGTTGTAGTGCAGGAACTTCTTGACGTCTTCGGCCAGGCCGACGGAGTCGTAGAGGTCGTGGGTGTACTGGACCTCGTTCTCGTACAGCTCGAAGAGCAGTTCGAAGGTGTAGTCCTTGATTTCCTGCCGGCGCTCCTCGGAAACCTTCTCCAGGCCCTTCTGGAACTTGTAGCCGATGTAGTAGCCGTGCACGGCCTCATCGCGGATGATCAGGCGGATCAGGTCGGCCGTGTTCGTCAGCTTGGCCCGCGAGGACCAGTACATCGGCAGGTAGAAGCCCGAGTAGAACAGGAAGCTCTCCAGCAACGTCGAGGCCACCTTGCGCTTCAGGGGGTCGTCGCCCTGGTAGTAGTCCATGACGATCTGGGCCTTCTTCTGAAGGTTCTCATTCTCGGTGGACCAGCGGAACGCTTCGTCAATCTCCTTGGTGGAAGCCAGCGTGGAGAAGATGGAGGAATAGCTCTTGGCGTGCACGGACTCCATGAACGCAATGTTCGTGTAGACAGCCTCTTCGTGCGGGGTGAGGGCATCCGGAATCAGGGAGACGGCGCCGACTGTTCCCTGGATGGTGTCCAGCAGGGTCAGGCCCGTGAACACGCGCATGGTGAGCTGCTGCTCGTCCGGGGTCAGCGTCGCCCACGACTGGATGTCGTTGGACAGCGGCACCTTCTCCGGCAGCCAGAAGTTGTTGACCAGGCGGTTCCAGACATCCACGTCCTTGTCGTCCTGGATGCGGTTCCAGTTAATGGCTTCAACGTGGCTAAGCAGCTTGACCTTTTCGGTCATGTCATCCCCTAAAGGTTGGGTTAGTTCTTTTGTTAAAGCGTACGACGGCGGGCGGGCGCCCGCCGTCGTACAGTCACGATTGAGTTGAAGCTACAGCATGCAGCTGACGCAGCCCTCTACCTCGGTCCCTTCCAGCGCGAGCTGGCGGAGACGGATGTAGTAGATGGTCTTGATGCCCTTCTTCCAGGCGTAGATCTGGGCCTTGTTGATGTCGCGCGTGGTGGCGGTGTCCTTGAAGAACAGCGTCAGGGACAGGCCCTGGTCCACGTGCTGCGTGGCGGCGGCGTAGGTGTCGATGACCTTCTCGTAGCCGATCTCGTACGCGTCCTGGTAGTACTCCAGGTTGTCGTTCGTCAGGTACGGCGCCGGGTAGTACACGCGGCCCAGCTTGCCTTCCTTGCGGATCTCAATCTTGGACGCCACCGGGTGGATCGAGGAGGTGGAGTTGTTGATGTAGGAGATCGAGCCGGTGGGCGGGACAGCCTGCAGGTTCTGGTTGTAGATGCCGTGCTCCATGACGGAAGCCTTCAGCTCGCGCCAGTCATCCTGCGTGGGGATGTGGATGTTCTTGAACAGCTCGGCAACCTTGGCGGTCTGCGGGACCCATTCCTGCTCGGTGTACTTGTCGAAGAACTCGCCGGTGGCGTACTTGGACTTTTCGAAGCCGCCGAAGGTCTGGCCGGTCTGGATGGCCAGCAGGTTGGAGGCGCGGACCGCGTGGTACACGACCGAGTAGAAGTAGATGTTGGTGAAGTCCAGGCCCTCTTCGGAGCCGTAGTGGACCCGCTCGCGGGCCAGGTAGCCGTGCAGGTTCATCTGGCCGAGGCCGATCGCGTGGCTCTGGTCGTTGCCGCGGGCAATCGAGGGCACCGAGGTGATGTTCGACATGTCCGAGACAGCCGAGAGGGACCGGATGGCCGTCTCGATGGTCAGGCCGAAATCCGGCGAGTCCATGGTCTTGGCGATGTTCAGCGAGCCCAGGTTGCAGGAGATGTCCTTGCCCGTGTGGTCGTAGGACAGGTCGTCGTTGTACGTGGTGGGCTGGGAGACCTGGAGGATCTCGGAGCACAGGTTGGACATGATGATCTTGCCGTCGATCGGGTTTTCCCGGTTCACGGTGTCCTCGAACATGATGTACGGGTAGCCGGATTCGAACTGGATCTCGGCGAGGGTCTGGAAGAACTCGCGCGCCTTGATCTTGGTCTTCTTGATCCGGGAATCGTCCACCATCTCGTAGTACTTCTCGGTGACCGAGACGTCGGAGAACGGCATGCCGTAGACCTTTTCGACGTCGTACGGGGAGAACAGGTACATGTCCTCGTCCCGCTTGGCGAGCTCGAAGGTGATGTCCGGGATGACGACGCCGAGCGAGAGGGTCTTGATGCGGATCTTCTCGTCCGCGTTCTCGCGCTTGGTGTCCAGGAAGCGGTAGATGTCCGGGTGGTGCGCGTGCAGGTACACGGCACCGGCACCCTGGCGGGCACCGAGCTGGTTGGCGTAGGAGAAGCTGTCCTCGAGGAGCTTCATCACGGGGATGACGCCGGAGGACTGGTTCTCGATCTGCTTGATCGGCGCGCCGACCTCGCGGATGTTGGTCAGGGCGAAGGCCACGCCGCCGCCGCGCTTGGACAGCTGCAGGGCGGAGTTGATGGACCGGCCGATCGACTCCATGTTGTCCTCGATGCGGAGCAGGAAGCAGGAGACCAGCTCGCCGCGCTGCTTCTTGCCGGCGTTCAGGAACGTCGGGGTGGCCGGCTGGAAGCGGCCTTCGATGATCTCGTCGACCATCTGGGTGGCGAGCTTCTCGTCGCCGCGGGCCAGGTGCAGGGCCACCATGCAGACGCGGTCCTCGTAGCGCTCCAGGAAGCGCTTTCCGTCGAACGTCTTCAGCGTGTAGGAGGTGTAGAACTTGAATGCGCCCAGGAAGGTCTCGAAGCGGAACTTCTTCTTGTACGCGCGGTTGAAGAGCTCGCGGATGAAGTTCATCGTGTACTGGTCGAGGGTTTCGCGCTCGTAGTACTCGTTCTTGACGAGGTAGTCGAGTTTTTCCTCGAGGTCGTGGAAGAACACGGTGTTGTTGTTCACGTGCTGCAGGAAGTACTGGTGCGCGGCCTCGCGGTCGGCCTCGAACTGGATCTCGCCGTTGGGGCCGTAGAGGTTCAGCATGGCGTTGAGCTCGTGGTAGCCGAGTCCCTTGTAGGCGGCCGGCATCTCGGGCTTCTTCTGCTGTTCCTGCTTCTCGACGGCGGTGCCCCCGTGGGAGCCCGCGCCCCCGGTTACTGTTTTGTCTGCGACAGTCGTGTCCAAAACTCTTCCAATCCTTGTTGTACACGGGAGACGTCTTCCGGCGTGCCCATGAGTTCGAACCTGTATAGGTGGGGGACGTTGCATTTTGCGGCGATGATGTCCCCGGCCATGCAGTAGTTATCCCCGAAATTCGTGTTGCCGGCCCCGATCACTCCGCGGATCAGCTTCCGGTTGCCCGGGTCGTTCAAAAACCTGATGACCTGCTTTGGAACAGATCCCTCTCCGCCGGTGCCGCCGTAGGTCGGCACCACCAGAACGTAGGGTTCCCGGGCCGCCAGCGGAGCGTCCCTCGGGTAGAGGGGGATCCTGGCGGCGTCGACACCCAGTTTCGCAACGAAACGTGCCGTGTTTTCCGAGGTGGAGGAAAAATAGATGAGGCGGCTGTGGGTGAGCTCGGGAGCCGCTGTGCTGACCGCTTCCCCGCTGTCAGCCGTGGCGGCCGCCCGATCTTCAGCAGTTGCCCGATCTTCAGTTGTCACAACCATTGGACTCACCTCATCTACCGTCAAATCCTGCCTGGTAGCGGCGTCCGGAGCGCTTCAGGCTACAGCGACGGCGGCGGCCTGCGCCAGTTCTTCGATCTTGTCCGGGCGGAAACCGGACCAGTGGTCCTGGTCGGTGACGACGACCGGGGCCTGCATGTAGCCCAGGGACTTCAGGCGCTCGAGGGCCTCCGCGTCCTGGGAGATGTCGACGCTCTGGTAGGCGATGCCCTTCTTGTCCAGCGCGCGGTAGGTCGCGTTGCACTGAACGCAGGCCGGCTTCGTGTAAACCGTAACGGTCATGGTCCTTGTCCCCTTTGTTGAAAGTCTTGTTCGGAGCGCTTCCCCGGCTCCGACTGCCCCGCGCTGATGCTCTGCTGGAACCGTATGTCGATACTACATGTAGTGCAAGAGCCTCACATGGACCCCAAGATGATGTATTACAAGTATGTCATTTAACCCACCGATAATCCACAGGAGGGGGCCCGCCAAATGTCCGGAATTCAGCTGTTTTGGCGGACGAAATCCACACCCTGTGGAGTAGTTAGCCACATTAATCGCCCCCGCGTGTCGCACCGCAGACGGCGTGTCGCGCACGTTTTCGGGGGTGCCCGGGAGTGCCCGGGAGTGGTGCCCGCCACTACATCTGGTGTCCGGGAACACGAATGAGGCGGACACCGTGGTGTCCGCCTCATCGGATCGTGATTGTTCTAACACCCCCCGTTCCAACACTCCGCAGTGACCGGCGCCACGGGGAGCTGCCAGGTCACCGGTCGGGGCACCTGGGAACTACCCGAGGGGTTCGGGCCGGCTGCAAAGGATCTGGTCGACGCCCATCCGGGCCTCGGCGAAGCTGCGCAGCGCGCCCACGAGGTACAGCCGCCAGACCCGGGCGATTTCCTCGCCCATCATGGCGACGGCGGCGTCATGGTTCTCCTCGAACCGGGCGTACCAGGCCTCCAGCGTCCGGACGTAGTCCCGGCGCATGCCCTGCACCCCCTGGATCTCGAACCCTGCATCCTCCAGGAAGCCCAGGGTCTCCCCCACCGGGCGCATGTGCATGTCCGGGGCGATGAAGGACTCGATGAACGGGCCGCCGCCGGGGTGCTTGCCGTTCCGGGACATCTGCTGCACCAGGACCCGGCCGCCGGGCCTGACGTTGCCGAAGAGGGCGGCGGCGTAGACGGGGTAGTTGCGCTGGCCGACGTGCTCGCCCATCTCGAGGGAGGCGACGGCGTCGAACGGGCCGTCCGGGATCTCGCGGTAGTCCTGGACCCGGATCTCGACGCGTCCTTCCAGCCCGCGTTCCCTGATGCGGGCGTCAATGAAGGCCTTCTGCTCCACCGAGAGGGTGACCCCGACGACGTCGACGCCGCAGTACTGCGCGGCGTGCAGGCTCAGCGAGCCCCAGCCGCAGCCGACGTCGAGCATCCGCATTCCCGGGGCCAGGCCGAGCTTTTGGCAGACGAGGTCCAGCTTGTCCCGCTGGGCGTCCTCGAGTCCGTACCCGGGTGAGCTGTCCGTCCAGTATCCGCTGGAGTAGGCCATCTGCGGGTCCAGGATCAGGGCGTAGAAGTCGTTGCTGAGGTCGTAGTGGTGGCTGATGGCCGCCCGGTCCCGCATGAGGCTGTGCAGCCGGGCCCGGACCCGTGCCTGACTGGCCGGGGGTGGGGGCGGGGCGCCCAGGGCGCCGGCGGTTTTGGCGATGCGCCCGACGCCGGCCAGCAGGGCCGGCGTCGGGCGGATGCCGGAGAGGCCGCGGTCACGGACCACCTTCCACAGGTGCTCGAGCGTGGAATTGAGGTCGCCGTCGACGTCGAGTTCGCCGGTGACGTACGCCTGGGCGGCGCCCAACTCCCCCGGCGCCCACAGCAGGCGGCGGATGGCGTCGGGCGAGTTCAGCCGGACCACCGGCGCGCCGGACGGGCCGGTCTCGCTGCCGTCCCAGACGACGAGCCGGACGGGCAGTTCCCCGCCGACGACGGGCCGCAGGACCTCGGCGATGGTGTCAGCGAGCGCCGCCGTCATGCGGCCGCGCCCTTGGCAGCGGCCGCGCCCTTGGCGGACGCAGTCTTCGAGGAGGCGCTGCTCGTAAAAGCAGAGTCCAGCACGATCTGCTGCACGTCGAGGTAGCCCGTCTCGAAGCCGGCCCGGGAGTAGCACAGGTAGAACAGCCACATCCGCTGGAAGATGGCATCGAAGCCCATGGCCCCGACTTCCTCGGCCCGGCCCATGAACCGCTCCTCCCAGAGCCGCAGGGTCTGGGCATAGTGCTCGCCCATGGCGAGGCGTTCGCGGACGCGCAGTCCGGTCTGCTTCTCGGTGATGTCCTCGATGGCGCGGACGGAGGGAATGACGCCGCCGGGGAAGATGTACTTGTGCACCCAGGTGTAGCTGGTGCGGGTGGCCATGAGGCGGTCGTGGGCGATCGTGATGGCCTGGATGGCTACCTTGCCGCCGGGGGCCAGGACGCGCTCGATCGTCTGAAAGTACGTGGCCCAGTATTCGAAGCCGACGGCCTCGATCATTTCGACCGAGACGACGGCGTCGTACTCGCCCTCCACGGCACGGTAGTCCTTGAGCTCGATCGTGACGGCATCGGCGTAGCCGGCGTCGGCGACGCGCTGGCGGGCCAGTTCCTGCTGCTCGCTGGAGAGCGTGACCGAGTAGACGGTGGCGCCGCGGGCGGCGGCACGCAGGGCGAGTTCACCCCAGCCGGTGCCGATTTCCAGGACTCGGGTGCCTTCCTTCACGCCCGCCTTGTCCAGCAGCCGGTCAATCTTGGCCTGCTGGGCGGCGGCGAGGCCGTCCCAGGCCACAGTCCGCAGGGCGTCACCGCTTTCCGGGAACAGCGCGCTGGAGTACGTCATGGTGCTGTCCAGGAAAGAGGCGAAGAGCTCGTTGGAGAGATCGTAATGCCGCGAGATGTTGGAGCGGGTGTTTTTTTCGGTGTTGCGTTCCTTGCGCGGCTGCCGCGGCAGGTAGAGGCCGCGGAGCTTCTGCAGCGGTTCGGGAACCAGCGTGCCGACGCGGGCAGCGAAGACCTCCATCACGGCGGTGAGGTCGTCGGCGTCCCAGTCGCCGGCCATGTAGGATTCGCCCAGGCCGATCAGGCCACCGTCGCCCAGCCGGGCGGCGAACGCCTCGGGCCGGTTGATGGTCATCACGGGGTACGCGGTGCCGCCGGGCGCCTGGCCAAGGGAGGCCAGGCCAAGGGAGGCTTTGCCCAGCACGGTGCCGTCCGGGTAGCGGACGGCCAGTGGCAGCGAGCGCACGGCGGCCTTGAAGATGGCGTCCGCGGCGCGGCCGGCCACGCGGGCCTTGAGGCTTGTGGGCACGGTGGCGATGCTGGGCCAGATTGCCGGGTCGATGGTGACGGGCGCCTGGGGAACCGTGTACGGCACGGTGCCCGTCACCGCACTGGTCACCGCTCCCGCGGTGTTGGCGCTGGTGCGCGTGGTGCCCTCTGTCCGTCCCGTACCGGATCCGGTCGCTTCGGTCATTGTCACTGAACTGCCTCCTGTGAAGGGTGGTGTGGTCTTTTGAAGATGGGCAGGCGGCGCGCCCACAGTTTGATGCCCTGCCAGCGGATCTGAACGGTGACGCGCAGCGGGGCCAGGGGTACCGCGAGCGCCGCGGACAGGATGTTCCGCAGGGTCGCTTCGTGGCGAACGCCGTCCATAGTGGCGATGAAGGGCTGGTGGCCTTCCCGCTCCAGGACGATCGAGACGGCGAGGCGGTCGCCGGGTTCGGGGAGCTTCATCCGGTACTGGCCGTCGACGTCGTTGAACGGCGAGACGTAAAAGGCTTTGGGCACGCTCGCCCGGCCGGTGCCGTCCGTTTCGAGGAGGTAGCAGTGCCGTTCGCCGTAGGTGTTGTGGACCTCGACGACGACGCAGCGCAGCGCGCCGGCGGCGTCATGGCACCAGAACACGCTCAGCGGGTTGAACACGTGCCCGAAGACCCGGGCGCTGGCGAGCATCGTGATGCGTCCGCCGTCGAGCCCGATCCCCTGGGTGGCAAGGTAGCGTTCCACGTTGCCGCGTAAGGTGCCGGCCGGATCGCCCAGGTGGTCCTCCACCCGGAAGCCGGCCAGCGGCCGGAGCGGGCGGGGCAACTGCGGCAGGTGGTCGACGTCCACGTACCAGCTGTAGCTGCGGTAGGTGAAGGCATTGTGCAGCGGGGTGCGCCGTACGTGGGAGATGGACGTGCGGTAGATCGCTGCCCGGTGGTTGGCTGCGCGGCGGGTGGCTGCCGGTTCGCTCATGGCGCCTCCACTGTGGCCAGCTGAACAGCGGCGGCCTGGAGGTCCGGGTCCACGGCGACGGAGCCGATGTTGACCGGGAGCTCGTCCCAGTCGCGGCCCAGCCGGGCGGCGGCCTTGAGGCCGGACAGGGCGCCGTCCTCGTGGAATCCCCAGCCGTGGTAGGCGCCGGCGAAGGCCAGGCGTTCGTCGCCGAGCCCGAGGATCCGTTCCTGGGCCTTGAGCGACTCGGGCGTGTACTGCGGGTGCTCGTAGACCATGCGGTCCAGGACCGTGGCGTGGTCGATCAGCTCGGATTCGCCGAGGCTGACGATGTACCGGCCGCCGTCCACGGGCTCCAGCCGCTGCAGCCGGGTCATGTCGTAGCTGACCAGGACCTTGTCCGGGCGGGCGTCGCAGGACGGCAGGCGGTAGTTCCAGGAGGCCTGGGCGTTGGGGCTGGCCGGCAGCACGGCGGCGTCGCGGTGGAAGATCGTCTGGTTCACCGAGTACGGCATGCCGCCCAGGGCGTCCTTCTCGGCGGCCGAGGCATCGGAAAGCATCCGCAGGGCCTGCGCCGGGTGGGTGGCGATCACGACGGCGTCAAAGGTTTCGGTGGCGGTGTCGCCGCCGGTGCTGTCCGCGCTCTGTGCGGACGTGACGTCGACGCCGTCGGCGTGCCGCCGCACGGATGTGACGGGGCTGGCGAGCCGGATGTCCGGCAGGGTCCCGGCGACCTTGTCGACGTAGCTGCGCGAGCCGCCGGTGACGGTCCGCCACTGCGGCGAGCCTTTGACGCCGAGCAGGCCGTGGTGGCCCAGGAACGTGAACAGGTAGCGGGCCGGGTAGGCCAGGGCGGTGGTGGGGTCGCAGGACCAGACGGCGCTGACCACGGGGGTCATGAAGTGCGAGATGAAGTAGCTGCTGAACTTCTCCCGGGCCAGGAACTCCCCCAGGGTCAGCTCGTGCCCCGTGCCGGCCGCACCCGGGCTGGCGGGGGTTACCGTTGCCGGTTCCGCCAGCAGGGCGCGGGCCCGGCGGTGGAACCGGGTGACTTCCAGCAGCATCCGCAGATAGCGGCCGCGCAGCAGCGTGGACGGCCGGGGAATGATGCCGCTCGCGTTGGGCCGGGCGCCGGCGTATTCCAGGCCGCAGCCGTCGCAGCGGACGGACATGCTCATTTCCGAGTCCTGGGTTTCGACGCCGAGCTCGGCGAACAGGCGCAGGAGCGTGGGATAGGTCCGCTCGTTGTGGACAATGAAGCCGGTGTCCACACCCAGGGTGGGGCCGCGCTGCTGCGCAACATCATGGGTATGGGCGTGCCCGCCAAGCCGGGAGTCCGCCTCGAAGAGGGTCACCCGGTCCTGCCCGTTCAGCACATACGCGGCGGTCAGCCCCGCCACGCCGCTGCCGATGACGGCAACCCGCCGGCCTGCCGGAATCCCTGCTGCTTGTGCCATTGGTCTGCTCCTGGTTGTCTCGCCAAAAAGGTCTTACGGGCAATTCGTCGCCGCCGGGGCGCCGGATGAGTATGAGTTCGGCATTTTTTTCGGCTCCTGTGACGGCGTCCTCCCGGGGCCCGCTAGCTGTGCCAGTGGTATCTGAAAACTTGGCCTGACCCCACGGATTCTCCTGCATCGGCGCCGCCGGTCCGCGCAGACATTCCGGACGGGCCCCGCCGGGAAGCCGCGGACCGTGCGGGGAGGAACCAGGCGCCCCCGGCAGGGCCGGGTGTGCCACAATGAAGCGGGATTTCCGGTCCCGCCATTCCGTTCCCGTTGCAGTGGACCCGCTACCAGGCGAAGGGCAGCCCTTGATCAACCCCGTTCATCTGCGGACCCTTGTGGAAGTGATCCGGCTGGGATCGTTTGCCGCCGCCGCGGCCCGGCTCGGCTACACCGCATCGGCCGTCTCCCAGCAAATATCGGCGCTGGAACGTGACACCGGCGTCACGCTGTTCCATCGGTCCGCCCGCAGCATCCAGCCGACGGAAGCCGCCGTCGTCATGACGCGGCACGCGGCCAAAGTGCTGACGGACATCGAGACGCTCATGGCCGCCGCGTCACGGGCACAGGACAGCACCAGCCAGGAGCTGCGGCTGGGCATCTTCCCCAGCCTGGCCACGTATGTGCTGCCGCCGATCCTGCGGAACCCGGCCTGGAAGAAGCTCGGCATCGACCTCAGGGTCTCGGTCGCGGAACCGGCCCAGACCATCCAGGGCCTGCGGGCCGGCGGCGAACTCGACGTCGCCCTGGTGTACCAGGTGGGACAGTCCGGACTCGCCTGGCCGCATACGGTGGACCGGCAGTGGATCGGCGACGACGACTTCCGCGTGGTGCTGCCGGCGGCCTGGGGCATCGGCACGGATTCCAAGGTGGCCGCCCCGCACCTCTCGGACATGCCGTGGATCATGCACCACCCGGGCACCTCCGACGCCACGGTGATCGAACGCCTCTTCGCCAGCTGCAACCTGCACCCCCGGGTGGTGGCGTACAGCGATGACTTCCACGCGAGCCTGGAGATGGCGGCCGCGGGCCTCGGCGCCGCCCTGGTCCCCGAGCTCGCGCTGCTGCACCGGCCGGCCGGCGTCGTGGTCCTCGACGTTCCGGAGATCCGGCTGGCCCGCAATGTCTTCGCACTGCTGCTCAACGAGAAGCGGACCGCCCAGGTCCAGCTGTTCGTGGAGCTGCTGGGCGAGACGATGCACAAGCTGGAGACCGCGCGCAAGGACTGAGCGCGCCGCGGGGGTTCCCCTGCGGCGCCCGATCGATGAGGATGGGGTCCATGAGCCAAACCTATTCAGCCTCCCGTCCCGTTGCCTCCGACAACCCCGAGGCGGTCGCTGCGGCCGTCCGCGCGGCCACCGAGGAGCTCCGCGAAACCCTTCGCGGGCACGGGATCGAGGCCAGCTTTGATGACATTGCCCTGCTGGGGCACACCGAGTCCTGGGACGATGAAGGCCAGCGCTGGGTCAACGTCGACTGGGAGGGCGAGCCGGCCGGGTAGCCCGGAGGGGCGACTCAGCGCTGCGGGGCCGGCTTTCGGATTCGCTTCCGGACTTGCTTTCGGACCGGCGCCACCA
Source organism: Arthrobacter sp. ok909 (assembly GCF_900104405.1). Lineage (NCBI taxonomy): Bacteria > Bacillati > Actinomycetota > Actinomycetes > Micrococcales > Micrococcaceae > Arthrobacter > Arthrobacter sp. ok909. Next base: position 19,195 of record NZ_FNJS01000017.1, read on the forward strand.
GCGCATTGATGATCCCCTGCTTGGCCCGGGTGTACGGCGGGTAGATCAGTTCCAGGGTGTCGGGCCTCAGCGGCTTGTCCAGCGTGGGACGCTCATGCGAGAACGTCCGGACCGAATGTTCCCCGTGGTAGGCACCCATGCCGCTGCCGCCGACGCCGCCGAACGGCAGCCCGGGGACGGACAGGTGGGCCGCCGGGACGTCGAAGCACAGGGCCCCGGACGAGGTCCGCTCGGCGAAGGCGCGGCGCGTCAGCGGGTCCTTGCTGAACACGTAGAGCGCCAGCGGTTTGGCGCGTCCGTTGACCAGCCCGATGGCTTCGTCCACCCCCTGCACCGGAACCAGCGGCAGGAGCGGACCGAAGATTTCCTCGGCCATGACGGCGTCCCCCGGCGCCGGCCGGAGCAGGGTGGGCGCAAAGTAGCGGCTGGCGGCGTCGCGTTCCCCGCCGTGCACCACGGTGCTGCCGTCGGCCAGGGCAGCGAGGCGGGCGAAGTGACGGTCATCGACAATCCGGCCGTAGGACGGGCTCGCTGCCGGGTCCGTGCCGAAGAGCGCCGTGACGGCCTTGATCAGCTCGGCCTGCAGCGGCTCCAGGACCTCCTCCGGGGCCAGGACATAGTCCGGGGCGACACACGTCTGGCCGGCGTTCATGAACCGGCCCCAGGCGATCCGCTTCGCCGCCGTTGCCAGGTCCGTGGACGCGTCCACGTAGGCCGGGGACTTGCCGCCGAGCTCCAGCGTCACGGGTGTCAGGTGTTCGGCGGCCGCGCGCATCACCACTTTGGCCGCGGCCTCTCCGCCGGTGAAGAAGATGTGGTCGAAGCGCTCGGCCAGCAGCGCCGTGGTTTCCGGGATGCCGCCCTCCACCACCTCGGCAGCGCCGGCCAGGTACTCCGGAATCCACCGGGCCAGCGCGGCCGACGTGGCCGGGGCATGTTCGCTCGGCTTGAGCACCGCGGTGTTCCCGGCGGCCAGGGCCCCGGCCAGGGGGGCGAGCAGCAACTGCAGGGGGTAGTTCCACGGCCCGATCACCAGCACCACGCCCAGCGGGGTGAGCTCGGTCCAGGCCCGGGCCGGCTGCACGGTGAGCGGCACCGGCACCGGGCGGGGCCGGAGCCAGTCTTCCAGGTGCCGCGCCAGGTGGGCGGCCTCGGCGGCAACGAAGCCGATCTCCGTCAGTTGCGCCTCAGTGCTGTGCTTGCCCAAATCCTTGGCGAGGGCAGCGGCGAAGTCCGCGTGGCGGTCCGCGAGCATGCGCCGCAGGCTGCTTAGCTGCTCCAGCCGCCAGGCCAGCGGACGGGTGGTGCCGGCGTCGAACAGGGCCCGGGCGCGGGCAACGGAAGTGGCTACGGTTTGCATTCGATCAATGTACAGTCCACAGGCCGCTCCACCGGTCCGGTACCGGATAAAACCCTGCCAATGCTGGAATGGTCCGGTTTTCAGGACTATGTTGAAGATATGAACAAGGTAGCGAGCAAGCACTTCGGCGAGGTCGAGCTCAACCACGGAAGGGACCATAGTCTCACCGCCACGCATGAGCTGGCGGGACAGACCGTGGAGCTTGACCTGAATGTCAACGCGCATGACCACTTCGATGAAGCCGCCATGCATAAAGTTGACTACCGCCTGCGCTTCCTGCCCGAACTCGTGGACCAGGTCCGCGAAATGATCGCCGAGGAACTCGTGCAGGAGGGCACCAGCCCGCAGGAATACCGCCACTTCCACTGCAACGCGATCAAGGACGAGCACCTTAAGAAGATCTTCGGCGTCGAGGACAAGAGCCAGCTCACCGACGAGGTCTTCCTCAAGGCACTCAAACTCGGCCACGTGGGCATCTACCCCGGCCAGCCGGAACGCTACTTCGTCCTCGACTTCACCTTGGGCCAGCACTTCACCGACGAGGTCCTGGTGGCCTCCGCGGATGAGGACGGCGTCGTCGACGACGAAATCGTCTGGGAATCCTGAATCGCTCGGGAAAGCCTGAATCGACTGCTCCGTAACGGCCCTTTTGGGGGCTCAAAACGGCGGTTGCTCGGCAGTCGATGAGCAGAAAACGTACGACGCCGGCCGGTCACCTTGCGAGGTGACCGGCCGGCGTCGTTGATTCAGCTCGTGTTCAGTTCAGCCGGCTGTTACTTCGCTGCTTGCAGCAGCTCGGCGCGGACCGTCTTGGTGGCCGTGACCAGGTTGCGCAGGGACTCTTCGGTCTCGGCGTAGCCGCGGGTCTTCAGGCCGCAGTCCGGGTTGACCCAGAGCTGGCGGGACGGCACGTGCTTGACGGCGGTGCTGAGCAGCTCGGTGACTTCCTGCTCGCCGGGGACGCGGGGCGAGTGGATGTCGTAGACGCCCGGGCCCACGCCGCGGCCGAAGCCGTGGGACTCGAGGTCGTGCACTACCTCCATGCGGGAGCGGGCGGCCTCGATCGAGGTGACATCGGCGTCGAGGCCGTCGATCGCGTCGATGATCGCGCCGAACTCGGAGTAGCACAAGTGCGTGTGGACCTGGGTGGCGTCCGCGGCACCGGCGGTGGAGAGGCGGAAGGACTTCACGGACCAGTCCAGGTACGCGGCCTGGTCTGCCTTGCGCAGCGGCAGGAGTTCGCGCAGGGCGGGCTCGTCGACCTGGATGACCTTGATGCCGGCGGCTTCGAGGTCGGCGATCTCGTCGCGGAGGGCCAGGGCCACCTGGTTGGCGGTCTCGCCGAGGGGCTGGTCGTCGCGGACGAAGGACCAGGCCAGGATGGTGACCGGACCTGTGAGCATGCCCTTCATCGGCTGGTTGGTCAGGGACTGCGCGTATTCGGCCCACTTCACCGTGATGGGGGCGCTGCGGGTGACGTCGCCCCACAGGATCGAGGGGCGGGTGCAGCGCGAGCCGTAGGACTGGACCCAGCCGTGCACGGTGACGTCGAAGCCTTCAAGGTTCTCGGCGAAGTACTGGACCATGTCGTTGCGCTCGGGCTCGCCGTGGACCAGGACGTCGAAGCCGAGCTCTTCCTGCAGCTCCACGACGCGCTTGATCTCATCCTTCATGAGCTGCTCGTACTGCTCCGTGGTGAGGTCACCGCGGTTGGCGCGGGCCCGGGCGGTGCGGATCTCTGAGGTCTGCGGGAATGAGCCGATGGTGGTGGTGGGCAGCGGCGGCAAGTGCAGCGCCTTCTCCTGGGCGGCCTCACGGACCGCGTAGGCCGAGCGGTTGAAGTCTGCATCGGTCAGGGCGGCGGTGCGGGCCCGGACGTCGGCGCGGCGGACGCCCTCTGCCTCGGCGCGGGAGGCGATGACACGGGTGGCCTCGTCGATGGCCGGCTGGACATCCCTTGACTGAACACCAGTTGCCGGGGGGTCGGTCAGCAGCCCGGCCAGGGTGACAACTTCGACGGCCTTCTGGTCGGCGAAGGCGAGCCAGCTGCGCAGCTGCTCGGAGAGCTGGACTTCCTCGTCGACGTCGTGCGGGACGTGCTGGGTGGAGGTGGAGGTGCTGATGGCGAGCTTGGCCACGGACTTCTGCAGCTCGGCGACCTTCTTCGCGGAGGCCGCGAGGTCGTTGCGCCAGATGTTGTGGCCGTCCACGACGCCGGCGACGAGGGTCTTGGTGCCCAGCGCGGCGAGGGCCGCGGCGGAGGGAACCTCGCCCTTGAAGACGTCCAGGTGCAGGGCGTCGATGCCGGTGGCGGCGAGGGTGCCGAGCTGGCCGTAGAGCGCGCCGTACGGGGTGGAGACGAACAGCTGCGGGCGCTGGGCCGCGGAGGCGAGGACCTCGTAGGAGCGGGCGACGGCGGCCTGGATTTCCCCGGCCGGGGTGTCCTGGTCCACCACGAGGGCGGGCTCGTCGAGCTGGACCCAGCTGGCGCCGGCGGCGGCAAGCTTCTCCAGCAGCGCGGTGTAGACGGGGAGGACGTCCTCGAGGCGGGACAGCGGGCTGAAGCCGGCCGGGGCGTCGTCGGAGGCCTTGCTCAGCAGCAGGAACGTGACCGGGCCGACGATGTACGGGCGGGTCTGAACACCGTTGGCGAGGGCGTACTCGAATTCCTCGACGATCCGGCTGGAGGTCAGCGCGAAGCTGGTCTCCGGGCCGATTTCCGGCACGAGGTAGTGGTAGTTGGTGTCGAACCACTTGGTCATTTCCAGCGGCTGCTGGTCCTTGTTGCCGCGGGCCAGGGTGAAGTAGCCGTCGATGTCCAGCTGGCCCTCGGCGTTGAGGAGGTTGCCGAAGCGGGCCGGCACGGCGCCGAGGTGGGCGGCGGCGTCGAGCACCTGGTCGTAGTAGGAGAAGGTGCCGGGGACGGCGGCGGCTTCGGTCAGGCCGAGGCCCTGGAGGCGCTTGGCGGTGCCGAGCTGGATCTCCTTGGCGGCGGCGTCCAGGGCTGCGGCGTCGATCTTGCCGGCCCAGTAGGCCTCGACGGCCTTCTTGAGTTCGCGGCGGCGGCCGATGCGGGGGTAGCCGAGGATCGAGGCGGACGGGAAGGGGGTGGTGAGCTGTTCAGTCATGGAAAGTCCTTGAAGTGGTCGTTGAGATGACGAAGTAGGGGTGGTCAGCTCGCGAGCTGGTGGGCGGCGGCACGCCGGGACGCGTTGATGCGTCCGCCGCTGTGCCGGTTTCCCCCCTGCCGGTTGCCGGTTCGCGGCCGGGGCAGTGCGAGTTTGTCCAGCACGTCCAGGGCGGCGGCGTGCTCGTTGAACGTGTAGAGGTGGATGCCGGGTGCTCCGGCGTCCAGGGCGGCATTGGCGAGGTCCACCGTGGCGCTGACGCCGATCCGGGTCCGTTCGGCGTCGGTATCGGCAGCGGCGAGGCGTTCGATGAGTTCCGGCGCCGGTTCCACTCCGGTCAGTTCGCCGAGGCGGGCGAGCCGGCGGAGGCTGGTCAGCGGCATGACGCCCGGAATGATCGGGATCGTCACCCCGGCCCGGCGTGCCCGGGTCAGGAGGTCCGCGTACTGCTCGGCGTGGAAGAAGACCTGGGTGATGGCGAAGTCGGCGCCGGAGCGCTGCTTGGCCAGTAAGACCTCGACGTCGTGCGCCTCACTCGGGGATTCCGGGTGCCGGGTCGGGTAGGCGGCGACGCCGACCGCGACCTTTCCGGCGCACAGCAGCGCCGACCGGCGCTGCTCCACGCGGCGGATGAGTTCGATCAGGTCCTGGGCGTACCGGAGCGAACCCGGCGGCGGGGTTGCACCGTCCTTGGGCTGGTCGCCGCGCAGGGCGAGAATGCCGCGGACCCCGACGTCGAGCAGTTCGCCGATGATCTCCGCCAGTTCCTCCGGGGAGTTCCCCACGCAGGTCAGGTGGGCCAGGGGTCGCAGCGTGGTTTCCTGCACGAGCCGGTTGATGAGCTCGACGGCGGTGCTGCGGTTGGAGCCGCTGGCGCCGTACGTTACCGACACGTAGTCCGGGTCCGTGGCTTCGAGTTCGCCGATGGTGGTCCAGAGCGATTCGGCGGCCGCGGCCGACCGCGGCGGGAACAGCTCATAGGACAGCGCTACGGGAGCCGCGCCGGCCAGATTCGGATGGGGGTCAATAAGGCTAGGTGGTGACATTTGCGTCCTTGGCTGTGAACACTGCCGGAAGTACCCGGAAAAACGGGTCCCGCCGCCAATGAAATGAGTTTGGGGAACACGGAGGAAACTCCTGCAGGGCGCAGTCGCGACTGGTACGCCTGATACGAAGCTGTCCGTGAGCAAATGTCAGGCCCACATGGGGGCACCCACACCCTCCTGGGCTGCCCGCGAAATTTTTCCAAGGGCCGTCCTTCAGCGGAGGATCGCTGACACGTTACTGAGGTAACTTGTATAGAACTCTAGAGGCCCGGCACGGCCCGCTTCAAGTCGGCGTCCGAATTAAGACGCACCTTTACGGCTAATTTCCGGGCGGGGCAGAACAATGTTCGCCGGAGAGGTTGATTCCGTTGCTGCGCGGCCCTGTCCTCCGGCCCCTCCCCATCGACCCTGCTCAGGACTATCCTTTTGCCATGATTCAGCTACCAGCCAGCTACCAGGAGTACCTCGCCGGCAAGAGCGAGAGCTTCATCAACACCGTCCGGCCCGTCCTCATGCAGTCGGCCGCGGAAAAGACGCACGGGGTGCGGGTGTCCTACAACCGCGGCCCGACCGGCCACCAGGCGCATCTGGACGAGACCATCCCGTTCGGGACGGTCATTGAGGATATCGACTGAAACCTGTCTGGCACGCGGGAGCCTCACGCCTCGAGGGCGTCAGCCCTCCAGGAGGAGCCGTTGCGAGCGGGGTGCCAGGGTGTGCTCCAGGACTAGGCAGGCTGCCCCGACGGCGCCGACGTCGTCCCCCACGCCCGTGCCCACGACCTCGACGCCGTGGATCTTCCGGGTGGCGCTGTTGGCCTCGACGAGTCCGGGAATCTGCTCCAGATAGGCCGCCGACAGGCACGCCCAGAACGGGCCGCCGAACACCACGCGGTCCACGTCCAGGGCATTGGTGACGACCGAGACTGCCCGGGCCACGAGAACAGCGGAACCGGCGATGATGTCCATGGCTTGCTGGTTTCCGCCGTAGGCGAGTTCGCACAACTGGGCGAAGCGCTCCTGGACTGCCGGCGCACTCCGGTCCTCGCGCGAACCGTCCAGCACCCCGGCAGCCTCGGCCTGCGCCACGAGGACCTGCGGAATGGCGGAGACCTTCACGCAGCCACGCTGACCGCAGTCGCAGAGGGCGCCGTCCGGGTCCACGACGATGTGCCCGATTTCCCCGGCGTTGCCCGAGACCCCGCGGACGACTTCGTCATTGAGGACGATCCCGCAACCGATCCCGGTCCCCATGTACATGAAGATGAAGCTGCCCTCGCCGCTCGGGCCGCCCGCCCAGGTTTCTGCCACGGCTGCGCTGGTCACGTCCTTGTCCATCAGGGTGGACAGGCCGGTGGCTTCGGCGAGGGCGTCCCGGAGCCGGACGTTGTCCCAGCCGGGCAGCAGGGGCGGGTCCACCACCGCGCCGTCGTTGAGGTCGATAGGGCCCGGGGAGGCAACCCCCAGCCCGGCGATCCGGGCCGGGTCCACGCCGGATTCGGTGATGAGGCCGGTGATTTCGGCTGCGATGGTGTCAATGACCGCCCGGGGATCGCTGCCGGGCGGGGTGGCGATCCGTGAATGTCTGACGACGGCGCCGAGCAGGTCCAGCAGGACGAAGGTGACCACAGCCGGGTCCAGGTGGACGCCCACGGCGTACATCCCGGCGGGATTCAGCCGGAGCATGGTCCGCGGCTTGCCCGGGCCGGTGCCTTCCTTCCCGGCCTCGACGATCAGGTGCTGGTCCAGCAGCCGGCGGGAAATATTGGAGATGGTCTGCGGCGACAGTCCGACGATCTGGGCCAGCTCCACACGGCTCATGCCGCCCGGCGCGCGCCGGATGGCGTCCAGGATGACCGTGAGGTTGAAATCACCCATCTTGGGGAGGTTGGTCCCTCGCCTCGACGAAGGTTGCCGGATCTCGGTCACTGATACCTCAAAACGTCATTGGCCCAATACAGCAGTTATCTACAGCAGTTGTCAGAATCGTACGTTAAGTGCAGGCGTGCGCCCACACATCCGCCTTTCGGACACAATGTTTCACCCTCACGGCCGTCGGGTGCTGGCCGTCACGGTGAACTTCGGATTCCTGCCGACCTCGCGTGTCGGACCGATCAGCCGTTCGAGTGCCGGCCGGTAGTGCAGGTGGCTGTTGAACACGGTCCAGAGCTCCCCGCCGGGGGCGAGCACCCTGCCGGCCGCTTCGATCAGCTTGATCCCGGCGCCGGAGTGGACGGCCGCCTCCAGATGGAAGGGCGGGTTGAGCAGGATCAGGTCCGCGCTGCCCGCCGGCAGGGAGCTCATCGCGTCGTCCTGGAGCACATCGATCCGGTCCTCCAGGCCGTTGGCGCGGGCCGTGGCGAGGGCTGAGTCGACCGCGGCCGCTGACCGGTCCGTGGCGGTGACGCGGGCGCCGGGGTTGGCGCGGGCGTACATTGCGGCGAGGATTCCGGTGCCGCAGCCCAGGTCCACCGCATGGGCGGCGTGCGGCATCCGGGGCAGGAAGTCCAGCAGGAACCGGGTCCCTATATCCAGCCCCGTGCCGGCGAAGACGGCGCCCCGGGCACAGACTGTCAGCCCGAGTTCCTCGTTCACCTCGGTGACCGGGAACGGCGGGGCGTCCGCGACCGGCTTGGGGCGCCGGGCCAACAGGACCCGTGACTTTTGCCGGGCCAGCTGGGGCTGGACGTCCTCGAAGTAACGCGCCAGCACCGCGTTCATGCCCAGGCTCATGTGCTTGACGCGCCCGCCTGCCAGCAGCACGACGTCGGGCGCCGCGTAGCGGGCGACGGCGTCGGCGATTTCCTCCAGTTCGGCCAGGGACCGGGGCAACTGCAGCACGACGAGCGAGGCGCCCTCCAGCAGCCGGGCGCCCAACGGGAGCTGCTCAAAGCCGGCCTCGAGGGCCAGGGCCTCGGCGTTGGCCCGCAGCGCCCGCTCACCGGTGATGAGGTCCTGGTGGACGCGGACGGCTGGCGCCCCCGTCCCCACGGAGTCCAGCGTCAGCAAGCCCAGCATCAGGGCACCCAGGGTCACGGCACCGTACCGGTCCCCCACAACCGCAAGCCGTCCCCCGGGCTGCAGCAAACCGGCCGCCTGCATCTCAAGGGCAGTGTCCAGCAGGAGTCTGTCCGTGGCGTCCCAGGCCTGCAGGTTGGCGGCCTCGACATCCGGGAATCGTCTCAGCCGGGCAAAGAGTGAGTCCAAGTTGGTGTCCGCCACGCGCGTTGTGCCGCCGTTTCTTCTCGGGCTTGGGTGATGAGCTTCCACGTTATCCCGAACCGGCCAGCAGTGTGACGATCCCGGCGACGGCGGCCCGGCCGGCACGGTTGGCGCCGATGGTGGACGAGGACGGCCCGTAGCCGACCAGGTGGACCCGGGGCTCGGCCGCGACCCGGGTGCCGTCCATCGCGATGCCGCCGCCCGGTCCGCGCAGGTGCAGCGGGGCGAGGTGTTCGAGTTCGGCCCGGAATCCCGTGGCCCACAGGATGACGTCGGCGGCCAGGAAGCTGCCGTCGGCCATCCGGACGCCCCCGGGCTCGATTGCGGTGAACATGGGGTGCCGGTCAAGGACGCCGCGCGCCGCGGCGGCGCGCAGGGCCGGCGTCCAGATCAGGCCCGTCACGGAGACCACGCTCTGCGGCGGAAGGCCCTGGCGCACCCGCTCCTCCACGAGGGCGACGGCGTCGTGGCCGGCTTGCCGGTCGAACGCGGCCTCGCGCCAGACCGGTTCCCGACGGGTGAACCAGGTGGTGCCGGTGACCCGGGAGATTTCATCGAGGAGCCCGACGGCCGAAATCCCGCCGCCGACCACAATGACATGACGGCCACGGAATTCGTCGGCGGAGACGTAGTCGGCGACGTGCAGTTGCCGGCCGCGGAAGCTGGCCTGGCCCGGGTAGATGGGCCAGAACGGCCGGGTCCAGGTGCCGGTGGCGTTGATGACGGCGCGCGCGGACCACGTGCCCCGGGAGGTGGTGATGGTCAGCCGCCCGGCGGGATCCGTGTCCTGCCGGCTCACCGACTGCACTTTCACCGGCCGCTCGATCGCGAGGCCCAGGTCGTGTTCGTACCCGCCGAAATAGCGGGTGAGGAAACTGGAACTGGCCTCGGCAGGATCGACGTCGGGCTGCGGGAGGCCCGGAAGGTCGCTGATGCCGTTGACCGTGGCCATGAGAAGGCTCTTCCAGCGGTGGCGCCAGGCCCCACCGGGGCCGTCCTCGGCGTCGAGCACGATGTACGTCCCGGCGGGCCGGGCATCCGCCGCAGGCCCTCCGGTTCCGCCCTGGGCAGAGCCCGGGCTGGGGGCAGCCGCGACGAAGCCGCGTCGCTGCAGGTGGTAGGCCGCCGACAGCCCGGCCTGGCCGGCGCCGATGACGACGACGTCGGCCGGCTGCACCATCTTAGGGGTAATGGTCCCGCCCCCGGTCAGATCTTTTTGACGACGCTGGACTTGAGTTGCATGGGGCCCACACCGTCCACCTTGCAGTCGATGTCGTGGTCGCCGACGCCGTTCACGAGGCGGATGCCGCGGACCTTGGTGCCGACCTTGATGACCGTGGAGCTGCCCTTGATCTTGAGGTCCTTGACCACCGTGACGGTGTCGCCGTCGGCGAGGACGTTGCCGACGGCGTCCTTGATGACGGCCTCAGCCGGGGTTTCGGCGTCCGTGTCAGTCTCCGCGGACGCGGACCATTCGTGCGCGCACTCCGGGCAAACCAGGAGCGCCCCCATCTCGTAGGTGTATTCGCTGGAGCATTCGGGGCACGGGGGCAGGGAGTCGTTCACGTCCCCAAGTTTAGTCGGCTCTTTCGGTCCGCTCTTTCAGCCGGCTCTTTTGGTCGGCTCTTTTGGTCACCCCGGGAGCGCTGCCTTAGAACGGGTTCAGCAGCCGGTCCACGAACTGCCGGGTGCGTTCCTCCCGCGGGTTGCGCAGCACGGTGTCCGGGTGGCCGCGTTCAACCACTACCCCGCCGTCCATGAAGATGACCTCGTCGGCCACCTGACGGGCGAACGCGAGCTCGTGGGTGACCACCACCATGGTCCAGCCTTCTTCCGCCAGTTCTTTGATGACGGCCAGGACTTCGCCGACCAGCTCCGGGTCCAGGGCCGATGTCGGCTCGTCGAAGAGCAACAGCTGCGGGCGCAGGGCGAGTGCACGCACAATGCCCACACGCTGCTGCTGCCCGCCGGAGAGCTCAAACGGATAGCTGTTCTCCTTGCCGGCCAGCCCGACGCGGGCCAGGAGCTCGCGGGCTTCCTGAACCGCCTCGGCCTTGGGCCGCTTCTGCACCTGGACCGGGCCTTCGATCACGTTCTCCAGAACGGTTTTGTGCGGGAAGAGATTGTAGTGCTGGAAGACCATGGCGCTGCGGTCCCTGAGCCCGTAGACCTGCTTTTTCGCCATCGGCGTGGAGAAGTCGACGGTCAGTTGCCCGGCGAACTCCGCGACGCCGGCGTCGGGCACTTCAAGGCCGTTGAGGCACCGCAGGACAGTCGTCTTGCCCGACCCGGACGGCCCGATCAGCGTGACCACTTCGCCGCGGCGGACGTCCAGATCGATGGACTTCAGCACTTCGTGGTCGCCAAACGACTTCCGTAACCCTCGGACGGTCAGCAGGGCGGCGTCCGGGACAGACTCGCCCGGAAGCGGGGATTCAGTGGGCGACATAGCGGTCCAATCTCTTCTCCAGTGCGGATTGTCCGCTGGCCAGGACGAGGCAGATGATCCAGTAGATCACGGCTGCCTCCAGATACAGCAGCATGAATTCCTGGCTGAAAGCCGCCACTTGCTGCGCCTGGCGGAACAGCTCGGTGACCAGGATCAGTGACGCCAGCGAGGTGTCTTTGACCAGGCTGATGAAGGTGTTGGACAGCGGCGGGACCGAGACCCTCGCGGCCTGCGGCAGGATGATCCGCACGAGGGTCTGGCGGCGCGACATTCCGATGGTGTGGCCGGCCTCCCACTGCCCCTTGGGAACAGAGAGGATGGCGGCCCGGATAACCTCCGCCGCATAGCCGCCCACGTTCAGGGAGAACGCGATGATCGCGCTGGGCCAGGGACTGATGGTGATTCCGACGGACGGGAGCCCGTAGAAAATGACAAACAGCTGGACCAGGAGCGGGGTCCCGCGGATGACGGAGATGTAAATCCGGGCGACCGCCGAGACCACCCGGTTGCGGCTCAGCCGCATGAGCGCCACCAGCAGGGCCAGCAGGAGGCCCAGGCTGAACGAGGCCAGCGCCAGCGGAATGGTGCCGGCAATCGCACCCGCCAGGAGGGGCCCCAGCGAGGACCACACGAGTTCCCAGTTGATGTTCATGCCCGGACGCGGCGTTCCTCGGCGGTCTCCACGGGGCTACTTCGAGACGTCGGCGTCGAAGTACTTCTGGGAAATCTTCGCCAGGGTGCCATCGGCCGCGAGCTCGCCGAGGGCCTTGTTGATGGCGTCGGTCAGGCTCGTTGATCCCTTGCGCAGGGCGAAGGCGCTCAACGACTTGTCCGTCGTCTCGGCGGCAATCTTGATGCTGTCATCGTGGGACGTCTTATGGGAGTCGAGGTACGTCAGTTTGTCGTTGATGGTGGCATCGACACGGCCCTGTTTGAGCAGCGTGATCGCCTGCGCCCACCCCTCCACGGCCTCGACGTTCGCGCCGCTCTGCTGCGCCAGCTTGTACCAGTTGCTCGTCAGGGACTGCGCCGTCGTCTTGCCCTGCAGGCTGTCGAAGGACGTAATGCTGTTGTTGTCGGCCTTGGTGACAATGACGCCGGTGCTCACCGTGTAGGGAGTGGAGAAGTCGTACTTCGCCTTGCGCTCGTCCGTGATGGAAATCTGGTTCGCGACGACGTCGAACCGTTTGGCGTCAAGGCCGGCAAAGATGGCGTCGAACTGCGTTTCCTGGAAAGCCGGCTTAACGCCCAGCTTGTCGGCGACGGCGTTGATGATCTCCACGTCATAGCCGGTCAGTTCGCCGCTGCCGTTGGCGTGGAAGGAGAACGGCTTGTACGTGCCTTCCGTGCCGACCTTGAGCACACCGGCGCTCTTGACGTCACTCAAGGAGGTGTCTGCGCCGGCCGCCGGGGCCGAGCTGGCCGGGGCGGTGGACGCCGAGCCGCACCCCGCCAGGGCGAGTCCTGCTGCGGCGATGAGGCCAATTACGGAAAGTCGTGTGCGCTTCATGATGGTCCTTCGTAGTGGAGCCGGAAAAGGCCTTCCAGCTAAGCTGCGGGGCGGCCGTCTCCTAGCGACGATAGCAAGGACCGGCCCGGGGTGGAGACCCTAAATGACGGTATGTGACGAGCGTTCATGAGACGGTCTTGACGGATACGACCGCTACGGGCATTCAAGCTATGGGGGGTAAAGCGGGTACAAGAAAGGGAACCACCGTTTCCGGTGGTTCCCTTAGTTGGTGGAGCTGAGGGGACTCGAACCCCTGACCCCCTGCATGCCATGCAGGTGCGCTACCAGCTGCGCCACAGCCCCTCATTTGCCTCGCAAGTTCCGTCCTCGCTGAAGCAACCTGAATAGCCTAAACCACAATCGCCGTCCGCGCCAATTGGCGCGCCGAACCGTCACTTTCCTGCACGCAAGCATAAAAAAATCCGCCGGAATCTTTCGATTCCGGCGGATTCTCCGGTGGAGCTGAGGGGACTCGAACCCCTGACCCCCTGCATGCCATGCAGGTGCGCTACCAGCTGCGCCACAGCCCCGAATTTTCGCTGCTCCGACCACCTCTACCGAGGTGCAAAGTTCCGGTTCTTTGTCCGGATCTCTCCGAAGCAACTCAAATATCTTAGAACAGCCTTTCCGAAAATTCCAAATCGGGCATATTCGGCTCTGTTGAGCTTCCGGCGGCCCGGGCGGTACGGGGGTTGCTACTCGGCGTCGGTGGCTGCGGTGGCCTTGGCGGAAGCGTCATCGCCGAGCTGGAGATCGACGACGGGGCAGTCCTTCCAGAGGCGTTCGAGGGCGTAGAAGACGCGATCTTCCTCGTGCTGGACGTGGATGACGACGTTCGAGTAGTCCAGCAGCACCCAGCGCCCGCCGGAGCGGCCCTCGCGGCGCACGGGCTTCTGGTCAAACTTGGCGAGCTCGTCCTCGATGCCGTCCACGATCGCGTTGACCTGGCGTTCGCTGGGCGCCGAGGCGATGAGGAAAACGTCGGCCAGGGCCAGCCGTTCGCTGACGTCCAGGGCCACGATGTCCTCGGCGAGTTTCTCCGAGGCAGCGCGGGCTGCGTGGCGGGCGGTGGTGATGGATGAATCGGTTGCAGTCACGGGACTCCTTGTAGTGATGAAAATTCTTGTGATGAAACTTTGTGGTCAAAAGATGAACTCAAAAGCTGAACTGAAAAATCCGGGCTGAGGAAGCGCCGGTGGCGGAGGCTGCAAGCGAACCGCTGTGGCGGAGACAACGGGCCTCGTAGCTGGAACGCTCCCCCTGCGCTGACGGCCTCGCGCGGACGGTACCGGCCCCTAGTGGGCCAGCCCGGTGACAATCAGCGTGATGCCGGCGATGAGCGCGACGATCCCCAGGGCCAGGACGCCAAGCTGGATCATGCGCAGGCGCCGGGCCCGGCCCAGTCCCGCGGTCGCCGCATCCAGGGGATCCAGGCCATAGGCGGCATTCGCTGCCACGGGCTCCCCGCCCACCAGGCTTTCGTCGGTCTCCCCCGCAGCAGTCGCAGCCGTGGCTGGTGGCTTGACCGTTCCTGCCTTAGTGGCTGCTTCCGCCCGGGCCAGCACGCCTGCCCGGCCGGCGGCAGGACTGGCGGCCCGCTGGCGGGACAGTCCGGGGCGCCGGAGGCCGGGTTTCCGTGGCGCGTCCACCCGGGGACCCGGGTTGGTGACCACCGGAACATACGACGTGGCAGGGCGCTTCATGACGGGCCGCTCCACGCCGGGAACCTTCTCGAATTCCAAAGGTGTGACCATGGCCAGATTGTTGGCCGTGGTGGGATCGTTGCGAGGCGCCGCGGGCTGGCTGTTTTGTTCTGCGAGCTTCTGCTTGGCGGCGGCACGGCGGTTAAGGATCGCAACGCGTTCGGCCAAGGCGATCTGCTCGGCCAGGACGGCCGGATCAACGGCGTCGGGATCCGTGGCCGTGATGTGCTCCATCTTGGCCATCTGGTTCAGGGCCTGCGCCGCGAGGAGCTCGCGCGCGGCCAGCGCCTGCTCCACAGTCATGCCCTCGGGCGTCTTGCCGCCGGGCCCGACGCCGCCACCGGCAGCCTTGGGCGCCCCGGCGCCGGTGTCGTTTCGCGGCGTGTCCTTGCCGGCGGCGTCTTTAGGGGCGGCGTTCTTCTGAGCTGGGTCTTTCCGGGCGGCGTCCTTGCCGGACGGGGAAACCACCGGGGTGGCCCGGGTCCGCGGTGAGGCCGGGACAATGGTGTTGGCCTGGGTGGCCGGGGCGGTTTCGGCGGCCAGCTGCAGGAGCCGCAGCTGGCGTCGCGTGGGCGGTCCGCCTCCGGCCAGGTGGCCTTCCTTTTCAGCGAGTTCCTTGATGGTGCGCAGCGCGGCACGGTCCCGGGCACGGACCTGGGAGGACCGCTCCGCGCCGGCGCCCACAGAGTCCACGGGAGCGTCGGCTACCCGGCGGATACGGCCGGTGGTTTCGGCCTCGGTCGGCTCGTCCGGTGCCGCAGTGTCCAGGCGTTCATCTCTGGCCTGCCGCAGTTCGCGGCGGCTGCGGATGGGAGGCTGTTCCTGACTCATGGCAAACTCATTCAGTGCTGGCTGGTTGGGTTATCTCGAAGGCTGGATCATGCTGTGCCGGATCAAGCCCCGCCGCGTCGTTTCCGGTGTTGCTGGTCCCGGCGTGTCGGCTGTCGAGGCGGACCGCCTCGCGGGGAGCGTCATACAGGCCATACTTTGCGATGTATTGGACCACCCCGTCCGGCACGAGGTACCAGACGGGATTTCCTTCGGCCACCCGGGTGCGGCAATCCGTGGAGGAAATGGCCATGGCCGGGACCTCGAGGAGGCTGACGTCCTTGCGGCCCATGCCGTCCAGGACGTGCCCGGGACGGGTTACACCCACGAAATGCGCGAGGGACCAGAGTTCATCGATGTCCTTCCACGACAAAATCTGGGCCAGCGCGTCCGCGCCGGTGATGAAGAAGAGATCGGCATCGGGGCGCAGCGTGCGGAGGTCGCGCAGGGTGTCGATCGTGTAGGTCGGGCCTGGTCGGTCCACGTCCACCCGGCTCACGGTGAAACGGGGGTTCGAGGCCGTGGCGATGACGGTCATGAGGTACCGGTGCTCGGCTTCGCTGACCTTCTTGGCCATCTTCTGCCAGGGCTGACCGGTGGGAACAAACACGACTTCGTCGAGCTCGAACTTCGCCGCGACCTCGCTGGCCGCGACAAGGTGTCCGTGATGGATGGGATCGAACGTGCCGCCCATCACACCCAGACGCAGGCGGCGCTGGGCGCCGCGCTGCCTCATGGTGGCGGAAATATTAGTGACCCTGGCCGTGGTCGTGCTTGTTCGGGTGCTGACGGTGCGGATCCGAGTGCTCCTCGACGGCCTCGTGGCGACGGCCCAGGTTGGAGTAGGACAGCGTGATCAGCAGCAGGACCACCAGGACCGCGAACATGGAGCCGCCAATGACAAACGGCGGTGCGATGAGCGGCGCGAGCTCCTCGTTGGCTGATGCGCCGGCTGCGGCGACGAAAGTGGCGATCTGCTGCGACAGCATGTTCTCCCCTAGTGAGTTCAAAATGTGACGACGGCGGAGGTGTCCGCCGTCCCGGTCTTCCGTTCCATGTTACAGCGTTGCTAGCCCCGGATCTGGCCCTCGCCCTGCACGATCCACTTCGTGGTGGTCAGCTCGGTCAGTCCCATGGGGCCGCGGGCATGGAGTTTCTGGGTGGAAATCCCCACCTCGGCGCCGAGGCCGAGCTCCCCGCCGTCGGTGAAGCGGGTGGAGGCGTTCACGATCACGGCCGCCGAGTCGACGTCGGCGATGAAGCGTTCGGCGTTGGCGAGGTCGTTGGTCAGGATCGCTTCCGTGTGGCCCGTGGACCATTTGCGGATGTGCCGGACGGCCTCGTCCAGGCTGTCCACCATGGCCACGGCCAGGTCCAGGTCCATGTATTCGGTGGCCCAGTCTTCGTCCGTGGCCGGGACGGTTTCGATCGACGCCGGCAGCGCGGCGCGGACGCGCTGGTCCACGTGCAGGGTGACCCCGGCCGCCCGCAGGGCGGCGGCGACGGCGGGCAGGACGGTGGACTTGGAGTGCACCAGGAGCGTTTCGACGGTGTTGCAGACGCTGGGCCGCTGCGTCTTGGCGTTGAGGAGGATGTCCACGGACATTTCCTCGCCGGCGGACGCATCCAGGAAGATGTGCACATTGCCCTCACCGGTCTCGATGACCGGCACGGAGGAGTTCGTCACCACGGCCTGGATGAGCTCGCGCCCGCCGCGGGGAATGAGGACGTCCACGCGGCCGCGCGCCCGCATGAGCGCGTTGGCGCCGTCGCGGCCGTACTGGTCCACGCTCTGGACGGCGTCGGCGGGCAGGCCCACCGATTCCAGGGCATCGCGGAGGATCGTGACGAGGGCGGCGTTGGTGGCAGCGGCGGCGGATCCGCCGCGCAGGATCACGGCGTTGCCG
Source organism: Arthrobacter sp. ok909 (assembly GCF_900104405.1). NCBI lineage: Bacteria > Bacillati > Actinomycetota > Actinomycetes > Micrococcales > Micrococcaceae > Arthrobacter > Arthrobacter sp. ok909. Next base: position 36,347 of record NZ_FNJS01000017.1, read on the forward strand.
CTCTTGAGGGCGAGGCCGGCGATATCGACCGTGACGTTGGGGCGGGCCTCGTAGATCGCGGCCACCACACCCATGGGCACGTTGATCTGGCGGAGGCGGAGCCCGTTGGGCAGCGTCTGGCCGCGCACCACGTTCCCTACGGGGTCCGGCAGGGTGGCGAGGTTCTCGAGTGCCGCGGCCAGGGCTGTGATGCGTGCATCGCTCAGGGTCAGGCGGTCCAGGAGGGCGGCACCGGTGCCATTGGCCCGGCCGGCCGCAACATCCTTGGCGTTGGCGGCGAGGATCTGGTTCTTGTGTTCCAACAGCGCCTTGCCGATGGCGCGCAGGCCGCGGTCCTTCCAGGCCCGGTTCGCGTGCGCCATCTTGCGGGCAGCCTTGCGGGAACGGTCAGCGATTGCGTGGACGGCAGCTTCGACGTCCGCTGCCGTGGCCGGGGCTCCTGCGGGTGCCGGATCCGGCGCCGCGGCGAACCCCTGGGCGGGCACGGTGGTGCCGGCAGTGTTCTCAGCAGGCGCGTCGTCAGAAGGCAGGTCGTCAGAAGGCAGGTCGTTAGAAGGCAGGGCGGCGGAAGTCAGGGCCTCAGTCATACGTCCAGTTTAGGCGAGCGGTGAACCTAGACCAGCACCAGATCGTCAACATGAACAACTTCGCGGTCATATCCGCGGCCCAGCGCCTTGCCCAGCTCGCGCGTGGAGCGGCCCAGCATTTGGGGCAGTTCGGCGGCGGAATAGTTCACGAGCCCGCGCGCAATCACGGTGTTGTCGGTCGAGACCATCTCCACGGCGTCGCCCGCCTCGAAATGGCCCCGCACGGCGGCGATCCCGGCCGGCAACAGTGAGGTGTGGCGGTCGCGGACGGCCTTGACCGCGCCGTCGTCGAGCACCAGCGTGCCCTGCACGGACGCCAGGTGGGCCAGCCACAGGAGCCGGATGGGCTTGCGGGAGCCGTTGACGGAGAACCACGTTCCCACGTCCTCCCCGGCCAGCGCGGCGGCCGCATTGCGCGTGGAGGTGACGAGGGCGTGGATGCCCGAACCGGCGGCGATGCTGGCGGCCTCGACCTTGGTGACCATGCCGCCCGTGCCCACGCCGGCTTTGCCGGTGCTGCCGATCGAGATGCCGTCGAGGTCGTGCGGGCCGGAAACGTGCGGAATCCGCTTGGCGCCGTGCGACGGCGGGCCGTCGTAGAGGGAGTCGACGTCGGAGAGCAGCACCAGCGCGTCGGCGCGGACCAGGTGCGCCACCAGGGCGGCGAGGCGGTCGTTGTCGCCGAAGCGGATCTCATGGGTGGCCACAGTGTCGTTTTCGTTGACCACCGGGACGACCCCGAGGTTCAGCAGCCGGTCCAGCGCGCGGAACGCGTTGGTGTGCTGGCTGCGCCGCATGAAGTCATCAGCGGTCAGAAGCACCTGGCTGACGGTGACCCCGTGCGCCCCGAACGCGTGCGTGTAGCGGGCCATGAGCAGGCCCTGGCCCACGCTGGCGGCGGCCTGCTGGGTGGCGAGGTCGCGCGGGCGCTTCTCGAGTCCCAGCGGGGCAAGCCCGGCCGCAATCGCCCCGGAGGAGACCAGGATGATCTCAGCTCCCGCGTTGCGCTTGTGCGCCAGGGCGTCGGCGAGGCCGGTCAGGGCCTCTTCCGAGATCCCGCCCTTGATGGACGTCAGCGAGGACGAACCCACTTTGACGACGATCCGGCGGGCACCGGACAGCGCGGTACGGTCGGGGGCCCTGAGGGTCTGCGCCTTGAGGTTTTGGGCGCTGGAGTTTTGGGCACTGGTCGGCTGCGACCGGTGCCCGACGACGGTCTTACTCGTCATCGGCTTCGCCCAGCCCACTCTCCTTGAGCGGCCGCGCCCGGCGGCCGCTGACGGATTCGGTCCAGATACCGGCCTTGCGCTCGGCTTCGAGCTCGGCGCGGGCGGCGGCCTTGGCGTCGCGGCGCTCCTGCTGCTCGTCGCGCTTCTGGCCGCGCGTCGGGCGGTCGCCGATGTCGGCGAAGCGCACGTCGGTGCCGCGCGGCGAGGCGAGCAGTTCGGCGCCGGCCATCATGGTCGGCTCCCAGTCGAAGACGACGCCGTCGTCCTCGCCGATCACCACAGTGTCGCCAGGCGTTGCGCCCTGCTTGAAGAGTTCGTTTTCGACGCCGAGCTTGGCGAGGCGGTCGGCGAGGTAGCCGATCGCTTCCTCGTTCGTGAAGTCGGTCTGCTTGACCCAGCGCACGGGCTTGTCGCCGATGACGCGGAAGAGCGGCTCGAGGTTCTTTTCTTCGCGGCGGATCGTGAAGCCGGATTCGTTGACGGCGCGGGGGCGCAGCACGGGGGCCTGCACCTTCGGCGGGGTCGCGGCGACGGCGTCGCGGGCGGCCTTGACGATTTCGGCCATGGCGAAGCCCAGCTGGCGGAGGCCCTCGTGGCTGGTTGCGGAGATCTCGAAGACCTTGTAGCCGCGGGATTCCAGTTCCGGGCGGACGAACTCGGCCATGTCCTTGCCGTCAGGCAGGTCGACCTTGTTCAGCGCCACCAGGCGGGGGCGGTGGTTCAGCGGGACCACTTCGCCGTCGGTGCCGGCGTAGCTCATGTCCACGGCGTACTTCTCGAGCTCGGCTTCGATGATGGCGAGGTCGGAGAGCGGGTCGCGGTCGGCTTCGAGGGTTCCGCAGTCGAGCACGTGCACCAGGGCGGCGCAGCGCTCCACGTGGCGCAGGAAGTTGTGGCCCAGGCCCTTGCCTTCGCTGGCGCCCTCGATCAGGCCGGGGACGTCGGCGATCGTGAAGCGCACCTCGCCGGCCTGGACGACGCCCAGGTTGGGGATGAGGGTCGTGAAGGGGTAGTCGGCGATCTTGGGCCGAGCCGCGGACATCGCGGCGATGAGGCTGGACTTGCCGGCGGACGGGAAGCCGACCAGGGCGATGTCGGCGATGGACTTCAACTCCAGGACGATGTCGCTGGATTCGCCTTCGATGCCGAGCAGCGCGAAGCCCGGGGCGCGGCGCTTCTGCGAGGACAGCGCGGCGTTGCCCAGTCCTCCGATGCCGCCGGCCGCCGCGATGTACTCGGCGCCTTCGCCTACGAGGTCGGCGAGGACTTCGCCGGTTTTGGACTTAACGACGGTTCCCTCGGGAACCGGAAGAATGAGGGTCTCGCCGTTCTTGCCGCCACGCCAGTCACCCATGCCGGGACCGCCGTTGGTGGCGTGCCGGTGGGGGGCGTGGTGGTAGTCCAGGAGCGTGGTGGTCTGCGGGTCGACGCGCAGGATGACGTCGCCGCCATTGCCGCCGTTGCCGCCGTCGGGACCGCCGAGGGGCTTGAACTTCTCGCGGTGAACGGAGACACAGCCGTGACCGCCGGTACCGCCGGATACGTGCAGTACTACCCGGTCTACAAAGCTAGCCACGTGGATCTCCTCAGTGCTGTTCCCCGGACCCCAAAAAGGCCCAAGTTGATTGTAATGCGGTTAAAACACCGGTGGAGCGGACCTAATGGCCCGCCCCACCGATTTAGAACTTGTTGTTACTCTGCAGCTGCAGCAGCCACGATGTTCACAACGCGACGACCACGGCGGGTGCCGAACTCGACAGCACCGGGGGTCAGGGCGAACAGGGTGTCGTCCCCGCCGCGGCCGACGCCGGCGCCCGGGTGGAAGTGGGTGCCGCGCTGGCGGACGATGATTTCGCCTGCGGAAACTACCTGGCCACCGAAGCGCTTCACGCCGAGGTACTGGGCGTTGGAGTCACGACCGTTGCGAGTGGAACTCGCGCCTTTTTTATGTGCCATTTGAAATGCCTGCCTTCAAAAATTCTGGGGAATCTGCTGGAACCTGAACAGTAACGAAGAGTTACTTGATACCGGTGATCTTGACCTTGGTCAATTCCTGACGGTGGCCCTGGCGCTTCTTGTAACCGGTCTTGTTCTTGAACTTCTGGATGACGATCTTCGGACCACGAAGGTCTTCGAGGATCTCAGCCGTAACCGTTACCTTGGCCAGGTCCGCAGCAGCAGACGTGACCTTGTCACCGTCCACCAGGAGCAGTGCGGGCAACTCAAAGGTGCTGCCGGCTCCACCGGGGACGCGGTTCAGGGTAACGAAGTCTCCAACGGAAACCTTCTCTTGGCGGCCGCCTGCGCGGACAATCGCGTACACCACTGGGGAACTCACTTCTCTCGACGTTTATTACTAGATTTGCGTGCGGAACCTGGGGCCAAATTGTTTGGACCGGCTCACGCTGTGCCTCAACGCCGGTGGATTCCCCGGGGGAACCCATGAGCTACCCCCGGAACAAATCCACGTGGAATTCCAAGCGGATAGTTCTCAGGGTCATAACCCAAGTGTTGGCGTAAGCACCGAAGATCTAGAATACGCTAATTTTGCCTTCGGCCGCAAATGAGGCTGGTTCCGGCGGGTAGTCCGTGATAGGCGCCACTGCGTTTTTACGCAGTGTTGCCGCAACGACTTCCGGAACCGTGCCCCACCATCCTAGCGGGTGTGCGGGGCGGGTTGGGTCAGGCGTGCAGCCTCGGCGCGTCGAAGAAGTGCACTTCGTAGCGTGAGGACTGCCGGAAGGCCAGGGCCATGGCCTCCCGTTCGCCGGCGGAGGCCTGCCGGGCCGCCGCATCGGTGTACGCAATCGCTTGCCGGGTCGCGGCGGCAAAGTCCTCATCGGCGTACGTCCGCAGCCAGTCGGCGTAAGGGTGCGCCGCGGGGGCGCCGCCGGCCAGGAATTCCCGGTGCAGGGTGGCCCCGACTTCGGCGTAGAGCCAGAAGCATGGCAGGGCTGCCGCCACGAGCACGCCGTAGCTGCCGGAGACGGAGGCGGCCAGCAGGTGGTCCACGTAGGACTTCGTGACCGGGCCCAGGCCGGCCGCCGCCGGGCGGGTGCTAAGCCAGGAGCGGTGGAGCTCGGACTCGACCTCAAGGCAGGTCTGCGCCGAGCGGGCCCAGAAAAGCTGTTCGGCCTCGGTGGGTGCCAGGGCGGCGGCGCGGGCCAGGACCCGGGAGTAGCCGTTGAGGTAAATGGCGTCCTGGGCCAGGTAATAGGCGAACTCGTGCTCGGGCAGGGTGCCGTCGGCAAGTCCGCGGATAAAGTCCAGGGCATAGATGGCGTCGAGATCGGCCGCGGCGCCGTCGCGCAGGGCCGCGGCGAACTCGCCCTCCGCGGGGCTCTCCGCCGGCCCCTGACTGTACTGGCTGTGCTGAGCGCTCGTGCGGTCCTGCACGTGATGGAAGTGATGGACCGGGCCGTTGCCGGTGCCGACGTCCAGGGCCGAGGCTTCGCGAAGCGCGCCCAGCAGCCACGGCTTGACCTCCCGCAGTGCGGCTTCCCAGTCCCCCACCCGTGCCTGCACCGTGGCCATGGCCGAGGACAGGGAGCAGCCGGTGCCGTGGCTGTTGCGGGTGGCGATCCGCTCCCCCGGCACCACCACGGCCTCCTGCCCCAGCAGCCCTACGGTATTGACCAGCGCATCCGGGCAGCCGTCCCCGGCACTATCCCCGCCACTATCCCCAGCGGGGAGGTGTCCGCCCTTGACCAGGACGGTGGTGCCGGTCAGGGCGGCCAGGCGCTTGCCCTGCGCCAGGGCCTCCGCCCAGTCTGCCGCGACGGGTTCCTTGAGCAGAATGGCGAGCTCGGCAAGATTCGGCGTGATGAGGTCCGCCAGCGGCAGGAGCGCCTGCAGTGCGGCCTCGGCGGATTCCTTCAGGAGCCGGTCGCCGCTGGTGGCCACCATGACCGGGTCCAGGACCACGACGGCGGGTCGCACCTTGTCCAGCCAGCTGCGGACGGCGTCGATCACCGCGGCGTCACCGAGCATGCCGATCTTCACGGCGTCGATGCCGATGTCGTCGCTGATGGCGTCCAGCTGCGCCGTGAGGAACTCTGCCGGAGGAACGTGGACGGCGCGCACGCCCTGGGTGTTTTGCGCCGTCAGGGCCGTGATGGCGGCCATGCCGTAGCCGCCGTTCGCCGCGATGCTCTTCAAGTCCGCCTGGATCCCTGCACCGCCGGACGGGTCCGAGCCGGCGATGGCCAGCACCCGGGGAATGCGCAGCGGCGCAGACGGCGCGGAGGGCAGAAAATTGGGAGGCAGAAAAGCGTCGGGCGGAAATTCAGACGGATTCACTGTTGCGGACAAGTCAGACATCCCTTCGCCGGTGCTAACCGGACAGGTTCAACGGGTCTGGATCTCAGCCGGCCCGATGCGCGGCACCCCGTGTCAGTGGTCAAGCCTAGCCGCTAACCCGGCGCCGCCCTGTTAACGGCGAAGCGGGCCCGGGCCGGAGCGGACGTATTATTACGCCCGCTCCGGCCCAAACCCGCAATCTACACAACAGCCCGACCAGTGGTGGAAGGGATCAGCCGTGGAGGACTACAGCTCCGATGCCGGCACGCCAACCCCGAGAATGATCGGCTCGTTGCCGACCGGGATGGCCGGCCTGGCCACGGCGGGTGCCTTGGCCTCGTGAACCGAGCCGGCCGCGGCCGGCCGTGTTGCCTCGCGGTGCTCCACGGAGGTCTCGTTGGCCGCACCCTGGGCGCGGCTGGCACTCCGGTTGCGGCGCCCGCGGCGGCCGCGCGGCGTTCCGGTCTCCGCTGTCCGTGAAGCCGGCGCCTCGGCGCGCGCAGGCTCGGGTGCGGCCGTGGCCTGAGGCTCGTGCCGGGCCTGGGCGGCCGCCTGCTCGCCGGCCTGGGCCTCAGCCTCGCCCAGGTTGGCGAAGGCCTCGGTCAGCAGGTCCAGCGTCAGGGACGGCTCCGGTGTTCCCTCGGCGTGCTCGACGAACGGCAGGGCCACCTGCTCACCGCCGAACGTCAGCACAGCCGCGGGACGGCCGGCCGCCTCTTCCGTGGCGGCAAGCTTCGTGACGGCGTCGACGGCGGCCTGGCGGGCCCCGGCTTCGCTGGCAGCGGCCGCTTCCCCGTCGTGCAGGTGCGCGGCGTGGGCCGCGGCGGCGATGTTCGCCAGCGCGGCACGGGTGGCTTCAGCCTTGGCGTGGCGCTCGGCCTCGGTGGGCTCGGCGTGGACGGCGGCCGGTGCGGACGGAGCGGACTCCGGGCCCTGGCCCCGGCCGCGGCGACGGCTCTTGCGTTCGGTGCGGGCGGCAGGCTGGGCCTCGGCTCGCGGGACGTAGTGCTCGGCCGCGACTGTGTTGGCCCGGCGGTGCTCGACGGGTTCGTCATGGGTGACGATGCCGCGGCCCGCGCACGCTTCACACTGTTCGCCGAAGACTTCCAGCAGCCCGGTACCCATCCGCTTGCGGGTCATCTGCACGAGGCCCAGCGAGGTCACCTCCGCCACCTGGTGCTTGGTGCGGTCCCGGCCCAGGCACTCCACCATGCGGCGGAGCACGAGGTCGCGGTTGGATTCGAGCACCATGTCGATGAAGTCGATCACGATGATGCCGCCGATGTCGCGCAGCCGCAGCTGACGGACGACTTCCTCGGCCGCTTCCAGGTTGTTCTTGGTGACGGTTTCTTCGAGGTTGCCGCCGGAGCCGGTGAACTTGCCGGTGTTGACGTCCACCACGGTCATGGCCTCGGTGCGGTCGATCACGAGGGACCCGCCGGAGGGCAGGAAGACCTTCCGGTCCAGGGCCTTGTGGATCTGCTCGTCAATGCGCCAGGCAGCGAAGATGTCCGTGTCCTTGGTCCACTTCTCGAGCCGGCCCACGAGGTCCGGCGCCACGTAGGTCACATAGGCCTCGATGGTGTCCCAGGCTTCCTCGCCGGAGACGATCAGCTTGGAGAAGTCCTCGTTGAAGACGTCGCGGACCACCTTGATGGTGAGGTCAGGTTCGCCGTAGAGCAGCTCGGGGGCGAGGATCTTCGTCGAGGTCGACTGGCTCTCGATGCCTTCCCACTGCGCGCGGAGCCGGTTGATGTCGTGCGTCAGCTCTTCCTCGGACGCCCCTTCGGCCGCGGTGCGGACAATGACGCCCGCGTCTTCGGGCAGGCGGTCCTTGAGGATCCGCTTGAGGCGGTTGCGTTCGACGTCGGGCAGCTTGCGGGAGATGCCGGTCATGGAGCCGCCGGGCACGTACACCAGGTAGCGTCCGGGCAGCGAGATCTGGCTGGTGAGCCGGGCGCCCTTGTGGCCGACGGGGTCCTTGGTGACCTGGACCAGGACGGAGTCGCCGGACTTGAGCGCGTTTTCGATCCGGCGCTGCTTGCCTTCGAGGTTGACGGCGTCCCAGTTCACTTCGCCGGCGTACAGGACGGCGTTGCGGCCGCGTCCGATGTCCACGAAGGCAGCTTCCATGGAGGGCAGCACGTTCTGGACCTTGCCCAGGTAGACGTTGCCGATCAGGGAGTCCTGCTGGGTCTTGGAGACGAAGTGCTCGGCCAGGACACCGTCTTCGAGGACGGCGATCTGGATTCTGTCGTCGCGCTGGCGGACGATCATCTGCCGGTCTACGGATTCACGGCGGGCCAGGAACTCGGCTTCGGTGATCACGGTGCGGCGGCGGCCGGTGTCGCGGGATTCGCGGCGGCGCTGCTTCTTGGCCTCGAGGCGGGTGGAACCCTTGACCGAGGTGACGCGGTTGTTGACCGGGGCTTCGCTGATGGCCCGCGGCGCGCGCACGCGGGTCACGGTGTTGGGCGGATCGTCGTCTCCCCCGCCGGTCAGTTCCAGGTCCTGGTCACCGCGGCGGCGGCGGCGCCGGCGGCGCGAGGTCACGCCGTCCTCGAGCGTCCCCTCCTGGCCCTCCTCGCCCTCTTCCTCGGTGCCTTCAACCTCGGTGTCGGACTCGGCGGACGTGCGGGTGCGTCCGCGGCGGCCACGGCTGCGGCGGCGACGGCGGCTGCCGGCGTCCTCGTCCTCGTCGCCTTCTTCGTCCTCGGGCTCCGCTGCCGCGGCCGCCGGGGCCGGACGCACCACGGTGCTGAGATCCGGGGCCTGGAAGATCACGGAGGTGAGGGCACCCGGTTCCAAGAAGAGCGATGCGGCAGGGCTTTCCGCCGGCTGCTCATCTGCCGTGACGGGCTGTGCAGCCTGTGCCTGTGTTTCGGCGGGTGCGGCCGCCGCTTCTTCGGTTGCTTCTTCGATTTCTTCTTCCGCCGCAGCTACTGCGGGGACCTCGTCGACCTTCGGAGCGGCCTTAGCGCGGCTGGCGCGGCTGGCGCGGCGCCGGACCGGCTTTTCCGCAACGGCGGACTCTGTTGATTGTGCTGCTTCGGCGGGAGCTTCCGCGGCGGCGGCGTTAGCTTCGGGTTCGTCGGCGAAGGCCGGCAGGGGCTCCGGCGCGGCAACCGGCTTGCGGGCACGGGTGCGCCGTGCGGGTGCTTTTGCCTTGGGTTCGGGGGCCGCGACCCGTTCGGCGGCGGCGAGCGGCTCATCCGAGGCGGTTGCTGCGGCCAAGGCCGCGGCTTCGGCCACAGCTTCGGCGGCCGCCGCAGGGTCGACCTTCGCGACGGGTGCCTTGCGGCGGGTCCGGACGGCCCTCTTCGGCGCTACCGGAGCCTCTGCTTCCGCACTTGCGGCCATTTCCTGCGTTTCCTCGGCAACAACTAGTTCTTCGTTACCGGCTACAACCTGATCATTATCCATATGTGGCGACACTCCTGCCCCTGATGCGCCGCCACATTCGGCGCCCGTTGGGGCAAATATGCGTCAACACCCGCAGGCATTGACAGAAGTCAATTGGATACCCTCAGGTTCGCACCGGCAGTGGGGTGCGGCAGCCCTGGAGGGCCGGCGAGATTGTTTTGGAACCCGTTGACCTACATGCCACAACCAGGTGCCGTCCAATGGCATTGCGGGACAGCTGGAATCAGAGGATCCGCAGCTCCCTGCTCATCATTGGCGGTCTTGAAACAAAATCGCCGGACCGGAATCCGGATGTGGATCGGGTTCCAGCCACGATCATTGTCTCACAAGAGCCGTCAAAGCTGGCTTAGGCAAGGCCGGAAGTGCCCCCGGCTGCGGGCCGCGACGGGACAGACAGGGGCGTTTCCCGGCGCCGTCCAGCCCGCGGCGCTACAATCGGGGCCAGAAGCACCCGATCAAAAGGACCCATATTCCATGCCCAGCATCTCCAGCACTGCCGGTGACGCGACCGCGCACCAACCGGGCTCCGGACCGGCCCCCGCGGACCGGCCCCTTCCCACCATGACCCGCGACCGGCCGTTCGCCTGGCTCCTGCTGATCACCGGCGTGATCGGCTGGCTCGCATCCGGCGCCCTGGTGCTGGAGAAGCTCGAGGTCCTGAAGGACCCCAACCACGTCACGATCTGCGACGTGAACCCGTGGATCTCCTGCGGCCAGGTCATGCAGACGCCGCAGAGTTCGGTGTTCGGCTTCCCAAACATGTTCATCGGAATCGTCGCGTTCGCGGTGATCGTCACCACAGCCATGGGCATCCTGGCCGGCGCCAGGTTCGCCCGCTGGTACTGGCTGGGGGTTCAGACCGGCGTAACCCTGGGCTTCGTGTTCGTGGTCTGGCTCTGGTCCCAGGCCCTGTACTCCATCCACATCCTCTGCCCGTTCTGCATGATCGTCTGGGCCATAATGATCCCGATGTTCGTCTGGGTGACCATCCGGAACATCTCCCACGGCGTGATCGCCCTGCCCGTCGGCCCCACCAGGGTCCTGGGCGAGGCCGGCTGGATCATCACGGCGCTGCTCTACGTCGCCGTCATCGCCACGATCTTCTTCGCCTTCATCCAGGTTTTCATCGGGACCTCCGGGTATTAGGAACCGCGCCCCGGGAAAACGAGCTGACAGAAAAGGCCAATGTTCTTCGCGAACATTGGCCTTTTCTGTTACCCCGGTGCGGGGTACACCCGGAAATGAGGGCTAGAACCAGATCTTGATCTCGCGCTCGGCGGACTCCACCGAATCCGAACCGTGGACCAGGTTCTGCTGCACGGCCAGGCCCCAGTCGCGGCCGAAGTCGCCGCGGATGGTGCCGGGCGCCGCCGTCGTCGGGTCCGTGGTGCCGGCGAGGGAACGGAAGCCCTCGATCACGCGGTGTCCCTCGAAGATCGCGGCGACAACAGGGCCGCTGAGCATGAACTCAACCAGCGGCTCGTAGAACGGCTTGCCGACATGTTCCTCGTAGTGCTGCTCCAGCAGCTCCCGGCTCGCATCGACTTTCTTGAGCTCGGCCAGGGTGTAGCCCTTGGCTTCGATCCGGCTCAGGATGGCGCCGGACAGGTTGCGGGCGACGCCGTCGGGCTTGATCAGGACGAGGGTGCGCTCAATGCTCACAGCTGCTCCAATGTGTTGGGGTGGGGTTCGGGTCAAGTCTACGGGGTTCGGGCTACGTGTTCCGGGCGTCGGCGCCAGGCGTTTGTTCCGGCCCGCTGACCGCGGGATGGGCCGCTTCCCATTCAGCCTGTTCGCGTTCCCGCTGGGCCGCCTCCCGGTCAATCCGGATGCCGGTGCGGATGCCGTACCACCAGGACACGGCAAAGAGGGCGCCGACGACGTACATGGCGGGCTCCACGAGGCCCCCCAGGATGAGCACCAGCTGCAGGATCCAGCCCAGGGCCACTCCCCACGGTTTCGAGAGGACCGCGCAGGTCAGGACGAACACGAGGCACAGCCCGATCCCCACCGAGAAGACCAGAGCCGGCGGGAACTCGTTCCGGTGGAGCCCAAAGACGGCCAGCGTCCCGAACAGCACCACAAACGCTTCCAGCAGCAGGACCGTGGAGGCGAACATGACCTTCGTGGAACGCCGCTTTTTGGGCATGCCCGGGCGCCATTCGCGCTGGGCTTTGGTGAGTTTGGCCATCGCTTAAGCGTCCGCCTTTCCGAGCAGGATCCGGGCATCGGCAACAAGCGTGATCGACCCGGTGACCAGGACGCCGCCGGCGAGCTCGTCGTCGGCTTCGGCGCGTTCCACGGCCCATTCCAGGGCGTCGTCGAGCTTCGCGGCGACATGGATGTTGTCCTCGCCAAAGCCCAGATCCATCGCGATCTCGGCAAGGTCCTCGGCCGGGACGGCCCGGGGCGAGTTGGACTCGGTGAAGCAGTATTCGGTGGCGAGCCCGCCCAGGGATTCCTTGAGCTGGCGGAGGATCTCCTCGGCATCCTTTTCCCGCAGGACGCCGACCACCACCACGAGCTTGGTGAAGTTAAAGGCCTCGTGGATGGCCTCGGCGGAGACCCGGATGCCTTCCGGGTTGTGCGCCGCGTCCACGATGATGGTCGGCGCGGTGCGGACCACCTCGAGCCGGCCCGGGGAGGTGACGGAGGCGAAGGCCTCCTGCAGGATCTCGGCGTCGATCGCCTTTTCCGCGCCGAAGAACGCTTCCAGCGCGGCGATCGCGACGGCGGCGTTCTCGGCCTGGTGTGCGCCGTGCAGCGGCACCAGCAGGTCCTCATAACGGCCGGCGATGCCCTGGATGGTGACCATCTGGCCGCCGACGGCGACAGTGCGGGATTCGACGCCGAACTCCACGCCCTCGAAGCGGAACGGCACGTTGACTTCCTTGGCCTTTTCCAGCAGGACCTGGGCCGCGTCGACCGGCTGCGCCGCGCTGATGAGGAAGCCGCCGGGCTTGATGATGCCGGCTTTCTCGTAGGCGATGTCCCCGGTGGTGTCGCCCAGCAGCTCCGTGTGGTCCAGGGAGATCGGGGTGACCACGGACACCTGGCCGTCGCCGACGTTCGTGGCGTCGGTGATGCCGCCCAGACCCACCTCGATCACGGCGACGTTGACCGGCTGGTCCGCGAAGACCGCGAAGCCCAGGATGGTCAGGCACTCGAAGTACGTCAGCCGGGGCTGGCCCTCGGCCTCGAGTTCGCTGTCCACGATCTGCAGGTAGGGGCGGATCTCGTCCCAGATACGGACGAAAGTTTCGTCCGGCACCGGGGCCCCGTCGATGCTGATCCGTTCGGTGACCTTGGACAGGTGCGGGCTCGTGTAGCGGCCGGTGCTCAGGCCGTGGGCCCGCAGGCCGGCCTCGATCATCCGGGCCGTGGAGGTCTTGCCGTTGGTGCCCGTGACGTGGATGATCGGGAAGGCCTTGTTCGGCTCCCCCAGGATCTCCATGGCACGGTACAGCGGGGCGAGCCGCGGCTCCATCTTGTTTTCCGGCGCCCGGCCCAGGAGCTCGGCGTACACGCTTTCTACGGAGAATTCGTCGGTCATGGCTTAGGCCCCTACTTCTGCAGCGGTCTTGGCAACACTGACCTGCGGTTCTTTGACGTCGGCCGGGACGGTGTCCAGCCGGACCGTCAGGGTTTCGGTGGTGACGAGCGCCGCGTTGGCCAGGAGGGCATCGATGATGTCCTGCTTGGCGGTGACGGTGGTGTGGATGCGGTCGCTGACGTTGAGTCCGGCGTCCTTGCGGGCCTGCTGGATGGCGCGGACCATGTCGCGGGCCGCACCTTCGGCTTCCAGTTCGGGCGTGACTTCGGTGTTGAGGACCACGAAGCCGCCGCCGGGCAGGACAGCCGCCGCACGGGATCCCTCGCCCTCCGCGGCCTCGGCCACGACGGTTTCCAGGGTGTATTCCTGCGGCTCGAGCGCGAGCCCTCCGGCGGTGACCACACCTTCGTCGCTGACCGACCAGTCGCCGGACTTGGAACCCTTGATGGCCTGCTGGACGTTCTTGCCCAGGCGCGGGCCCGCGGCGCGGGCGTTCACCACGAGCTTCTGCTCGATGCCGAACTCCTCCGGGGAGGCGTTCTCGGCGTCGAGCAAGCGGACCGAGCGCAGGTTCAGTTCATCGGCGACGACGGCGGCGAAGCCTTCCAGCGCGTCCGCGCCGGGTGCCACGACGGTGAGTTCCTGCAGCGGCAGCCGAACGCGGAGGTTTGCGGCCTTGCGCAGCGAGGAGCCGGTGGAGCAGATCTGCTGGACACGGTCCATCGCCTCGACGAGGTCGGCGTCGGCCGGGAACAGGTCGGCGTCCGGCCAGTCGGCCAGGTGCACGGAGCGGCCGCCGGTGAGCCCGCGCCAGATTTCCTCGGTGACCAGCGGCAGGAGCGGGGCCGCGACCCGGCAGACCGTTTCCAGCGCCGTGTATAGGGCGTCGAAGGCGTCGACGTTCTCGTCGAAGAAACGCTGGCGGCTGCGGCGGACGTACCAGTTGGTGAGCATGTCGAGATAGCCGCGCAGTTCGTCGCAGGCGCCGGAGATGTCGTAGTTGTCCAGCTGGGCGGTCATGTTCCGGACGAGGTCCCCGGTGTTGGCCATCAGGTACTGGTCCAGGGTGTCGGCGTAGCCGTCGTAGCGGAGCTGCGCGTCATACCCCTGCCCGCCATGAGCCGCGTTCGTGTACAGCGTGAAGAAGCTGTACACGTTCCACAGCGGCAGGATGACCTGGCGGACGCCGTCGCGGATGCCCTGCTCGGTGACCACGAGGTTGCCGCCGCGCAGGATCGGGCTGGACATCAGGAACCAGCGCATGGCGTCGGAGCCGTCGCGGTCCAGGACCTCGGAGACGTCCGGGTAGTTGCGCAGGCTCTTGGACATCTTCTGCCCGTCGGAGCCCAGGACGATGCCGTGGCTGATGACGTTGCGGAAGGCCGGCCGGTCGAACAGCGCGGTGGAGAGGATGTGCAGCATGTAGAACCAGCCGCGGGTCTGGCCGATGTACTCGACGATGAAGTCCGCCGGGTTGTGGGTGTCGAACCATTCCTCGTTCTGGAACGGGTAGTGGACCTGGCCGTAGGGCATGGAGCCGGAGTCGAACCAGACGTCCAGGACGTCCTCGACGCGGCGCATGACGGACTGGCCTTCCTCCGGGGTGCGGGGGTCGTCCGGGTTCGGGCGGGTGAGGTCGTCGATGAACGGCCGGTGCAGGTCCACCTGACCGTCGTTGTTCAGCGGCAGGCGGCCAAAGTCGGCCTCGATCTCGGCGAGCGAGCCGTAGACATCGGTGCGGGGGTAGTCCGGGTCGGTGGACTGCCACACCGGGATGGGGCTGCCCCAGTAGCGGTTGCGGCTGATGGACCAGTCGCGGGCGTTGGCGAGCCACTTGCCGAACTGGCCGTCCTTGACGTTGCCCGGGATCCAGTTGATCTCCTGGTTGAGCTCGGACATGCGGTCCTTGAACTTGGTGACCTCGACGTACCAGGAGGAGACGGCGCGGTAGATCAGCGGGTTGCGGCAGCGCCAGCAGTGCGGGTAGCTGTGCTCGTAGCTGGCCTGGCGGACCAGGCGGCCCTGGGCGCGGAGCACCTGGGTGATGGGCTTGTTGGCCTCGAACACCTGCAGCCCGGCGATTTCGGCGAGGTCGCCGTGGCCGAAGAGCGGCAGGAACTTGGCGCCCTCGTCGACCGACAGGACGACGGGGATGCCGGCCTCTTCACAGACCTTCTGGTCGTCTTCACCATAGGCGGGAGCCTGGTGGACGATGCCGGTGCCGTCGGTGGTGGTGACGTAGTCGGCCACGAGGAAGCGCCAGGCGTTCTCGGTGCCGTACTTCTCGGCGTCGTGGAAGTAGTCCCAGAGCGGCGCGTACGTCAGCCCTTCGAGCTCGGCGCCGGTGTGGCGTGAGGTGACGGCGGCCTCGGCGGCAGCCACGCCCTCGGCGCCGTCGCCGTAGCCGAGGTCCTTGGCGTAGGCGCCCAGGAGGTCCGAGGCGAGCAGGAAGCTGCCCGTCACGGGAGCTTCGGCCGCGGCGGCCTTGATCCCGTGCGGGCCGGCCGGCAGGACCGCGTAGCTGATGGCGGGCCCGACGGCGAGCGCCAGGTTGGTGGGCAGCGTCCAGGGGGTGGTGGTCCAGGCGAGCGCCTGCACGCCGGCGAGCTGCTTGGACAGCTCCGACTCCCCTGCCGTGATGGGGAAGGTGACCGTGACGGTCTGGTCCTGGCGGTTCTTGTAGACGTCGTCATCCATGCGCAGTTCATGGTTGGACAGGGGCGTCTCGTCCTTCCAGCAGTACGGCAGCACGCGGTAGCCGTTGTAGGTCAGGCCCTTCTCGTGCAGCTGCTTGAAGGCCCAGAGCACGGACTCCATGTACTCGACGTTGAGCGTCTTGTAGTCGTTCTCGAAGTCCACCCAGCGCGCCTGGCGGGTGACATAGCTCTTCCACTCGTCGGCGTACTTCATGACGGAGGCACGGCAGGCATCGTTGAACTTGTCGATGCCCATGGCCTCGATCTGGGTCTTGTCCGTCATGCCCAGCTGCTTCATCGCTTCCAGCTCGGCGGGCAGGCCGTGCGTGTCCCAGCCGAAGCGGCGCTCCACGCGGCGGCCACGCTGGGTCTGGTAGCGGCCTACGAGGTCCTTGGCGTAGCCGGTCAGGAGGTGGCCGTAGTGCGGCAGGCCGTTGGCGAAGGGCGGGCCGTCGTAGAAGACGAATTCGTTGCTGCCGTCTTGGCCGGCGTCGCGCTGGTCGATGCTGGCCTGGAAGGTGCCGTCCCGGTCCCAGTACTTGAGGATGCGCTCTTCGATCTCCGGGAACTTCACAGAGGCGGACACGCCGGAGGTGTTGGAAGCTGAGGTGGTGGAACCGGCGGGTGCGGCTGAGGCCTTGGGGTAATGGGTCATCTCGACATCCTGGGTTGAGCGGCGAACACATGTATTCATTCAGGATGCGAGGACGGCTCCTGCACTGTCTTTCGACAACACCGGCACCGCGGTACCACCTCACTTACCGCCACCGGGCCCGCACCCTTTCGGGAAAGGGGCTGCGCCGGCGTCGGCCGCTCATTACTGCTGTGACGGGCTTACCCGTCCGGTTCTACTGGCCCTGCACGCGCTGCCGCGACGACGTCGCCACCGCACGCGGGGGTGTTCTTCCGGAAGCTCACCGGTGATGGCCGGGTCAAAGCTGCTACGTCGATGTTACTGCAAATCATTGCCCCACAAGGAGCGACCGGCAGTGACAGGCAGTGACACCGCCCGGCAAACGTGCGCTCAGGGGCGACGCGGACGGCCGGACTGCTTAGACTCTTGCCATGACCGACCCCCGGCCGCCTCGGGCCGACCCGTGATGAGCCGCCGCGCGAGCCGCCGCTGGCAGGTGTCCTCCGCCCTGTGCGCCGCGCCAGTGGCCGTGGCCTCCGTGTTCCGGGCGGTCCCGGCGCCGTGGCCGTCGCCGGTGGTGCAACTCGTGGCCTTCACGCCCTGGTTTATGCTTCCGGCCGGGGCAGCCTTCCTGCTGGCGCTGCCGGGACGCCGTCCGTGGGCGGTCCTGCCCGCCGGCGCCCTGCTGGCCCTCCAGCTGCTCTGGTTGTTCCCGCCGGACCGGTTAGCGGAGCGGCTGCCGGGCCGGCCGGGTGATCCGCAGCAGGGCACGGGGCAACAGCCCGCGGCCGAACTGAAGGTGATGACCCTCAACGCCTGGAAAGGCCAGGCGGACGCCGCGGAGGTGGTCCGGCTGGTGCGCGAGAACGGCGTCGGTCTGCTGGCCATCCAGGAACTCTCCCCGGCCTTGGAACAACGGCTCGACGCCGAGGGGCTGGACGCACTGCTGCCGTACCGGATCAGCCGCCCGACGGTCGGTGCGGGCGGCGGCGGCGTGTATTCGTCCCGCCCGATCGTAGCCGCGGACTCCCTGCGCGGCTCCGCCTTCCACATCGCCACCGTCCAGTTGGACCTGGGCCGGCATCCGGGCGCCGACGCCGGCGGCCGGCCGGTCTCCCTCTCGGTGACCAATGTGCACACGAAGGCTCCGGTGTGGGGCCGGGCCGGGCAGTGGCGCAGCGAACTGGCCGCTGTGGGCCGCCTTGCCGACCGTCCGGGCAACGTGCTGCTGCTGGGTGACTTCAATGCCACCTACGACCACGCCGAGTTCCGCCAGATGCTCAAGCGCGGTCCGGGCGGCCAGGGCGCGGCCGGCGACGGCGGGACCCTCGTCGACGCCGGGGTCGCGGCCCTGGCCCGCCTGGTTCCGACGTGGCCCAAGGCCGGCCCGCCGCTGCCCGGCGTGGTGATCGACCACATCGTGACCAGCCCGCAGGTGCGCAGCCACAGCTATTCCGTGCTGCCTGTGGCCGGGACGGACCACGCTGCGGTTCTGGTGACGCTGTCCGTGCCGGCCGACGGCTGACCCCCGCGCCGCGAGACCCGACAGCGCAGCGCCGGGGGCCGGCTCAGGCCTTGCGGATCACCTTGAAGTTGGAGGCCTGGGCTACCGGGCGGATCACGATCTCGTCCAGGTTGACGTGGTGCGGGACGGAGACTGCGTAGCGGACCACGTCCGCAACGTCTTCGGCGGAGAGCGGCTTCTCGACCCCGGCGTAGACCTTGGCGGCCGCGTCCTGGTCCCCGAGGCGGTTCAGTGCGAACTCCTCGGTGTAGACCAGGCCAGGGGCCACTTCGATCACACGAACGTTGTGCTCGGCTTCTTCGAGCCTCAGGGCGCCGGTCAGGGCGTGCTGGGCGAACTTGGCCGCGTTGTAGCCGCCGCCGCCCTCGTATGCCGCGTACCCGGCGGTCGAGGTCAGGTTCAGCACGGTGCCTTCGCCGCAGGCCCGCAGCATGGGCAGGAACGCACGGATCAGCTTCATGCTGCCCAGCACGTTGACCTGGTACATCCATTCCCAGTCCCCGGTCTTCGCCTCGGCCACCTTGTCGGCGCCGCGGGCCCCGCCCGCGATGTTGATCAGGGTGTCGATGCCGCCGGCCCGGGTCACCTCGTCGAGGAGCCGGGCGACGTCGGCGTCGTCGGTCACGTCGGCCGGAAGCGCGACGGCGCCGGTCCCGGCGGCGAGCGCTTCGAGCCGGTCCGCGCGGCGCGCGACCGCGAACACGGTCCAGCCTTCCCTGCGGAGCGCCCGCACGGTGGCTTCGCCGATCCCGGTGCTGGCGCCGGTGACCACGGCTGCCTTGGCCGCTGCTGCCGGGGCTACTTTTGCGTTGTTGTCGATTCCCTCAGTCATGGCACCACCCTAACGGCAATGCCGGGCTCAGTTCCCGCTGCGGCCGCCGTGCTGCAGGAACTCCTTGAGCGCCGTCGTCGTCCGCGGGGGCGTCATATACGCGCTTGATCACGAAGGTTCCGGCACCGCTTTCCGGAGAATTGACGATTTGCGCATGCTACTGCAGGTCGGCGCTGCGGGCCGTGGAAGAATTGACCCATGGCTGAAGACAATCAGGGTACAGACACGCCCACCACCGCCCCCATCAACGTTCCGGACAAGCCCGCCCTGGAGGGATTGGAAGGCGCCCTCACCCGGCGCTGGCTTGACGAAGGGACCTACAAGTTCAACCCGGACACCACCCGGGAGCAGGTCTACTCGATCGACACTCCCCCGCCGACGGCGTCGGGCTCCCTCCACGTCGGACACATGTTCTCCTACACGCAGACCGACGTCCTGGCCCGCTACCAGCGCATGACCGGCAAGAACGTCTTCTACCCCATGGGCTGGGACGACAACGGCCTGCCCACCGAGCGCCGCGTGCAGAACTATTACGGCGTGCGCTGCGATCCGGCGATCGCCTACGACGCCGACTACCGTCCCCCGGCCGAGCCCGCCAAGAACCAGCGCGACTTCGACGTCATCTCCCGCAGGAACTTCATCGAGCTGTGCGAGGAGCTCGCGGTCGAGGACGAGAAAGTCTTCGAGCACCTGTTCCAGACCCTGGGCCTGTCCGTGGACTGGAACCTGACCTACCGGACGATCGATGACAAGTCCCGCGCGATCTCCCAGCGGGCCTTCCTGGCCAACCTGACTGCCGGCGACGCGTACATGGCCGAGGCGCCCACCCTGTGGGATGTCACCTTCCGCACCGCGGTGGCCCAGGCCGAGCTTGAGGACCGCGAAGTCGCGGGCGCCTACTACCGCTACCCGTTCTTCACCGCCGAAGGCGAGAAGATCTTCATCGAGACCACCCGCCCCGAGTTGCTGGCCGCCTGCGCCGCGCTGGTGGCGAACCCCGACGACGAGCGGTACCAGCCGCTGTTCGGCAAGAAGGTCACCTCTCCCCTGTTCGGCGTCGAGGTGGAGGTCAAAGCCCACCCGCTCGCGAAGGCGGACAAGGGCTCGGGCATCGCCATGGTCTGCACCTTCGGCGACCTCACCGACGTCACGTGGTGGCGCGAGCTGCAGCTGCCCACCCGCGCGATCGTGGGCCGCGACGGCCGCATCATCGGCGAGACCCCGGAGTGGATCACCACCGAGGAAGGCCGCGCCAACTTCGCGGCAATCGCCGGCAAGACCGTCTTCAGCGCCAAGGAGGGCGTGGTGGAGCTCCTGGCCGCGGCGGAACTGCTCGACGGCGAGCCCAAGAAAATCATGCACCCGGTGAACTTCTTCGAGAAGGGCGACAAGCCCCTCGAGGTCGTGACGTCCCGCCAGTGGTACATCCGCAACGGCGGCCGTGACGAGGACCGGCGCGAACGGCTGATCGGCCGCGGCAACGAAATTGAGTTCCACCCTTCCTTCATGCGCTCCCGCTACGAGAACTGGATCTCGGGGCTCAACGGCGACTGGCTTGTGTCCCGCCAGCGCTTCTTCGGTGTCCCGGTACCGGTCTGGTACCCGCTGGACGCCGACGGCAACCCCGATTACGACGCCCCGATCCTGCCCGCGGACGCGCAGCTGCCCGTGGATCCGGCCGCCGACGCCGCACCCGGTTACGAGGAAGCCCAGCGCGACGTGCCGGGCGGCTTCACGGGCGACGCTGACGTCCTGGACACCTGGGCCACGTCCTCGCTGACCCCCCAGATCGTGGGCGGCTGGAGCACCGACGAGGCACTCTTCGCCAAGGTCTACCCGTTCGATGTGCGCCCGCAGGGTCACGACATCATCCGGACCTGGCTCTTCTCCTCCGCCGTACGCGCCGACGCGCTCCAGAACACGGCGCCGTGGAAGCACGCTGCCATCTCCGGCTGGATCCTGGATCCGGACCGCAAGAAGATGTCCAAGTCCAAGGGCAACGTGATTGTCCCCACGGACGTGCTGGATGAATACGGCTCCGACGCCGTGCGCTATTGGGCCGCCTCCGCCCGACTCGGTGCGGACACCGCGTACGAGATCGCCCAGATGAAGATCGGCCGCCGCCTGGCCATCAAGCTCCTCAACGCCTCCAAGTTCGTCCTGAACCTGGGCGCCACGGAGGACTCGGTGGTTGCCGGCGACCTGTCCGCGCTGAGCAACCCCCTGGACCGCGCCGTCCTGGCCCAGCTCGCCGACGTCGTCCACCAGGCCACGAAGGCGTTCGAGGGCTACGACTACGCCCGGGCCCTGCAGATCACGGAGAGCTTCTTCTGGAACTTCACCGACGACTACGTGGAGCTCATCAAGGACCGTGCCTACGGTGCCGCCGGCGAGGAGCAGCAGGCGTCCGTCCTGGCTGCCCTGGCGACGAGCCTGGACACGCTCCTGCGGCTCTTCGCGCCGTTCCTGCCGTTCGCCACGGAGGAAGTCTGGAGCTGGTGGCGCACCGGTTCCGTGCACCGCGCCCAGTGGCCGTCCGCGGTCGAGATCGACGGCGACACGAACCTCCTGGCGACGGTCGGCACCGCGCTCAGCGGCATCCGCAAGGCCAAGTCCGAGGCCAAGGTCAAGCAGCGCACCGAGGTGCTCTCTGCCGCCATCACGGCACCGGAGGCGATCATCACCCAGCTGAAGGCAGGCCTGGCCGACCTCAAGGCCGCGGCCAATGCGCGTGACATTTCGCTCGTGGCCGGCGACGGCGAGTTGGCCGTCAGCGGCGTCGTGCTGGCAGCTCCCGAGGAGCCCGCCCACGCGTAGCGGGGTAGCGAGGTAGTCCCGGCAACCAGGACGAGGGCCCTCCGCCCGGCTCAGGCCGGGCGGAGGGCCCTCGCTGTGTTTGTGCTGGTTTGGTTGTCCTCAGACCTCGAAGGAGGTCTCGAAGTGGGTCAGGACCGGCGGGGCGGCCAGGAGTTCTCCCAGCCCGCTCGCGCCGTCGCCCGCGCGCCAGGTGCGATATGCGGCGTCGTGTTCCAGCGACGCCCACTGTTCGACCACGAGAAAATGCGCCGGATCGTTGCTGTCGACGAGCACGTCGACCCCGAGGCAGCCGTCAAAGGCCCGTGTGTCAGTCAGAATGTCGCGGAGGACTGCCGGTGCCGTGGGCAGGGCTTCCGCTTTAAGTTTCAAGTCAAGGTGGGCTGTGACGGGCATGGCGCTCCAATGTTCGCAGGTGGGCACAGGACACAACCGGGCAGGATGCCCGGCGATCACGGCACGGGGACCGCTGCCCTTGCATTGGAAGCAACAGCCAGGGCGCCGGGCATGTTCCCTCGGCACTGGACCCGGGTCTTCTTTCGCGGCCAGACGCCCGAACGCCGGCTATACCGCGCCCCTGCGAGAGGTCACCCGGTGCGGGTGAGGCGCCGCCCCTCCCTGGGGGCACAGAATGAAGCTGCGGCGGTCCGTCGGATCGCATACTACCCAAGGAGAAACGGAGGTCATTCGCATGGCTGACACATTCGATGAACTGGGGCCGGTGGACTGGCTCGTCGTGGAGTTCCCGGGTCCCAACTTCGGCAACGGCCAGATCGCCCCGTTCCTGGAGGACCTGGTCCAGCGAGACCTGATCAGGGTGCTGGACATGGTGTTCCTGAGGAAGACCGAGGACGGCACGCTCGAGACGGCGGAGATCTCCGACCTCGACCCAAGCGAACTCGGCGAGGTGCGCACGGCCGAGGCCGACCTGGCCATGGTGCTCTCTGAGCAGGACGTCATGGACCTGGCCGAGACGATCGCGCCCGGCCACTCCGCCGCGGTGCTCGTCTGGGAGAACCAGTGGGCGGCCCCGTTCGGCACGGCAGTCCGCAAGGCCGGCGGCCAACTGGTGGCCAGCGGCCGGATCCCGACCCAAGCCGTCATTGCCGCCTTCCAGGCCGACGCCGACGCCGAAGCCGAGCCCTCCGAAGAAGCGAAAGAAGGAGCCTGACATGCCACTGGCAGCACGACGCAGGCGCAGGACCGCCGCCGCCGTCGGCGGGGCCATTGTCGTCGCCCACGGGATTAACCGTCGCGGTGACCGACGTGAGGACCGCCGGGATGACCGCGGCGACCGCCGGGAAGATCGCCGCGACCGCCGCGACTGACACCCGCAGGTGCGCATGACCCGTCTGCGGTCATGCGCACCTCACGACGTTCACCAAAAGTGGATCCGAGTTTTGGGCCCCTTTTCTTGGGCGACCTGTTTTTGGGCAAAGGGGAAGCCCCATCAGCGTTAGCCGTTGG
The DNA here is from genome assembly GCF_900104405.1 of Arthrobacter sp. ok909. Lineage (NCBI taxonomy): Bacteria > Bacillati > Actinomycetota > Actinomycetes > Micrococcales > Micrococcaceae > Arthrobacter > Arthrobacter sp. ok909. Next base: position 59,406 of record NZ_FNJS01000017.1, read on the forward strand.
TGGGGCTTCGACTTTTCGATTGTCACGTGACGTCTTAGACAATCTGGCGGGATCCTTAGATTTCCAGGTCTTCCTACCTCGTCACTGGTAGCCATCATCTGACTTTGCCGAAGGCTGCGTCGGATGAGTGTCACTGAATCTTTGGTTCCTGCGTCCCTCTTCTTTCGAAGTGGGTAAGTTCCATTGTTCTCCTCGGCCCCGACATGCACAAGAGGCCGGGAAGAACTACATCGCAGTAATTCTTCCCGGCCTCCGGAGTCTGGCCGCGGCGGCCGGGGCTCAGTCGAAGACGGGGCTTTCGGTCCGGCTGCGCTTGATCTCGAAGAAGTACGGGAACGACGCCAGAGTCACGGTGGCGTCCCAGAGGCGGCCTGCCTCCTCGCCGCGCGGGATGCGGGTCAGGACCGGGCCAAAGAACGCGGTGCCGTTGAAAGCTACCACCGGCGTGCCGACGTCCTGTCCTACCAGCGAGATGCCGGCCTCGTGGCTGGCTCGCAGCTGCGCATCGAACTCCTCCGACTGGCCGGCCGCGGCAAGTTCGGCCGGCAGTCCGGCCTCGGCCAGGGACTTGGCGATGACCTCATCGATGTCTTTGATGCCTTCGTTGTGGATCTTCGTGCCCATGGCGTCGTAGAGGGGTTTGATGTACTCGGCACCGTGCTGCTCGGCGGCGGCCGTGATGACGCGAACGGGAGCCCACGCTTTCGTCAGGAACTCCTTGTACTGCTCGGGCAGTTCTTCGCGGCCCTGGTTCAGCACGGCGAGGCTCATCACATGCCACTCGGTCTTGATGTCGCGGACGTCTTCCACTTCGCCGATCCAACGCGAAGTGACCCAGGCGAAGGGGCACATCGGGTCGAACCAGAAATCGGCCTTATTGGGAGCGGTTTCAGACACAGGCGGTCTCCTCAGGAAAATCTTCGGGGCATGGCACACTCAACGCGCACCAGTAATGTATAGCGATGAACTAAGCGGATTTATTCCTGCGCTTGGCCACGACGTCGTGGGCGATCATCGTGGGCTGCGATTTCTTGGCCACCACATCGGCCGTGATCACTACGCTGGCGATGTCGTCGCGGCTGGGGAGGTCGAACATGACCGGAAGCAGCACTTCCTCCATGATGGCCCGGAGCCCGCGGGCCCCCGTCCCGCGTTCCAGCGCCTGGTCGGCGATCAGGTTCAGGGCCTCTTCGTCGAAGATCAGCTCCACGCCGTCGAGCTGGAACATCTTCTGGTACTGCTTGACCAGGGCATTCTTGGGCGTGGAGAGGATCTGGATGAGCGCAGCACGGTCCAGGTTCGACACGGTCGTGATGACGGGCAGCCGGCCGATGAATTCGGGGATCAGGCCGAACTTGAGCAGATCCTCGGGCATGACCTCGCCGTAGGAATCCGTGGTGTTCTTGACCTCGTTAAGCGGGGCGCCGAAGCCGATGCCCTTGCGTCCGGAGCGTGAGCCGATGATGTCCTCGAGCCCCGCGAAGGCACCGGCCACGATGAACAGCACGTTGGTGGTGTCGATCTGGATGAATTCCTGGTGCGGGTGCTTGCGTCCGCCCTGCGGCGGGACCGAGGCGACGGTGCCTTCGAGAATCTTCAGGAGCGCCTGCTGCACGCCCTCGCCCGAGACGTCCCGGGTGATGGACGGGTTTTCGCTCTTGCGTGAGATCTTGTCGATCTCATCGATGTAGATGATGCCCTGCTCGGCCTTCTTGACGTCATAGTCGGCGGCCTGAATGAGCTTGAGGAGGATGTTCTCGACATCCTCGCCGACATAGCCGGCCTCGGTCAGGGCCGTGGCGTCGGCCACCGCGAACGGGACGTTGAGGCGGCGCGCCAGGGTCTGGGCCAGATAGGTCTTGCCGCAGCCGGTGGGGCCGATCAGGAGGATGTTGGACTTGGCGATCTCGACGTCGTCGTGGTGCACGCCGTCGGCAAGGCTGCCGCTCTTCGGCGCGTGGCCGGCCTGGATGCGCTTGTAGTGGTTGTATACAGCGACGGCGAGCGACCGCTTGGCGGGTTCCTGTCCGATCACATATTCCTGCAGGAAATCGAAAATCTCGCGGGGCTTGGGCAGTTCGAAACTGCCGAGGTCAGCTACTTCCGCGAGTTCTTCTTCGATGATCTCGTTGCAGAGTTCGATGCACTCGTCGCAGATGTAGACGCCGGGCCCGGCAATGAGCTTGCGGACCTGCTTCTGGCTCTTTCCGCAGAAAGAACACTTCAGCAGATCAGTGCTCTCGCCAATCCGAGCCATGTGTGAACCCCTTTAGTAGCTTGCTGCTGGCTGTGACATGTTCCACTCTAGGTCACTTTGGGCCTGTTGGGTGGAATGCCGACGCCGGTGCGGCCATCTGAAGGTGCCGCACCGGCGTCGCGTTGTGCTGATTAGCGCGTGATGGCCTGGGGCTTGATCTTGCGGGAATCCAGCACCTGGTCAATGAGGCCGTACTGCATGGCCTCGGCGGCGGTGAGGATCTTGTCCCGCTCGATGTCGTTGTTGACCTGATCCGGCGTCCGGCCGGAGTGCTTGGCCAGCGTGTCCTCAAGCCAGGAGCGCATGCGCATGACTTCGGCGGCCTGGATCTCCAGGTCTGAGGCCTGCCCGCCCTGCCCGCCGGAGAGTGAGGGCTGGTGGATAAGCACACGGGCATTCGGCAGCGCGAGACGCTTGCCCGGCGTGCCGGCCGCGAGCAGCACGGCTGCGGCACTGGCGGCCTGGCCGAGGCAGACGGTCTGGATCTCGGGTCGGATGTACGTCATGGTGTCGTAGATCGCGGTCATGGCGGTGAAGGAGCCGCCCGGGGAGTTGATGTAGAGCGTGATGTCGCGGTCCGGGTCCGTGGACTCGAGGACCAGGAGCTGGGCCATCACGTCGTCGGCCGAGGCGTCGTCGACCTGGACACCCAGGAAGATGATGCGGTCCTCGAACAGCTTGGTGTACGGGTCCTGGCGCTTGAAGCCGTAAGGGGTGCGCTCTTCGAACTGCGGCAGCACGTAGCGGCTGCCCGGCAGGTTACCGGCAGTCGAACCGAAGTTGTAGTTCATGTTCATTGCTCCTGAATTCATTGCTGTCTACGTGCCGGTCAGTTCTCGGTGGCTGTCGCAGCGCCGCCGCCGTTGCCGGAGCCATTGGCGTTGGTTCCGCCGCCGCCGGCCACGGATCCCGCGTGCGCGGCGATCTTGTCAAAGAAGCCGTATTCCAGGGCTTCAGTTGCCGTGAACCACTTGTCGCGGTCGTTGTCCTTGAGGATGGTCGCCACGGTCTGTCCGGTCTGGTCTGCGGTCAGCTCGGCCATGACCTTCTTCATGTGCAGGATCAGCTCGGCCTGGATCTTGATGTCCGAGGCCGTGCCGCCGATGCCGCCGGAGGGCTGGTGCATGAGGATGCGGGCGTTGGGCGTCGCGTAGCGCTTGCCCTTCGTGCCGGAGGAGAGCAGGAACTGGCCCATGGATGCGGCCAGACCGGTGGCCACGGTGACAACATCGTTCGGGATGAACTGCATGGTGTCATAGATGGCCATGCCGGCGGTGACGGAGCCGCCGGGAGAGTTGATGTAGAGGTAGATGTCCTTTTCAGGGTTCTCCGCCGAGAGCAGCAGGAGCTGCGAGCAGATCGCGTTGGCGTTCTCGTCGCGGACCTCGGAGCCGAGCCAGATGATGCGCTCTTTCAGCAGGCGGTTGTAAATGTAGTTATCCTGGGCCGCCGGATCGACCGTGGCCATCCGGGGTGCCCCTGCGTGCTGTGACATATGTACTTACCTCTCGCTGGCGACGGTGACGTCACTGAACGACATCACTGAACTTTCCTACATGGACACTAACGGTTTTCACTGCCCGTTTGTGCGCAGGCGCAGGGCTGTTCGCTGACGGCGCACGATTGCCGGGAGCCTGCCAGCCGGGTCCAGGGACTTAAAACAGACGGCCCCCGGATCGGTGATCCGGGGGCCGTCAGCGGCAATGCTAGAACTTCACTGCTGCGGGGTCGTCGCTCGGCGTGGCGTCGGCGGCAGCTGCTTCCTCGGAAGCCTCTTCCTCGACGGACTCAGCGGCCGGGGCAGCCTCGTCGCCGGGGCGGACGAAGTCGCTCAGGTCAACCTTGTTGCCTTCGGAGTCGGTGACCTCGGCCTGGCCCAGGACGACGGCCAGAGCTTTGCGGCGGCGGACCTCAGACACCATCATGGGGACCTGGCCGCTCTGATCAATGATCTGGGCGAACTGGTTCGGGTCCATGCCGTACTGGCTGGCGGTGGTAACGATGTAGTCGATCAGCTCGTTCTGGCTGACGTTGACTTCTTCCTTTTCGGCGATGGCGTCAAGGATGATCTCGTTCTGGAAAGCTCGCTCGGTGTTGGCCTTGACCTCGGCGCGGTGCTCCTCGGTGTCGTGCTCGCCTTCACCGTGGGCGTTTTCGGCATTGAAGTGCTGCTCGAGCTGCTCTTCGACGATCGATTCCGGGACGGGAACCGCAACGAGCTCAACGAGCTTGTCCAGGACCTTGTCGCGGGCCTCGACGCCCTGCTCTACGACCTTGGACTCGGCAGCCTGTTTGGCGAGGTCCTCGCGGAGCTCGGCCAGGGTGTCGAATTCACTGGCCAGCTGGGCGAAGTCGTCGTCGGCGACGGGGAGCTCGCGCTCCTTGACGGCCTTGACGGTGACCTTGACCTGAGCCGACTCGCCGGCGTGCTCGCCGCCCACCAGGGTGGTGTCGAAGATGGCGTCCTCGTCGGCGCTGAGGCCGGTGACGGCCTCGTCGAGGCCTTCGAGCATGGTGCCGGCGCCGACCTGGTAGGACAGGCCTGCTGCGGAGTCAACCTCGGCGCCGTCAATCGAGGCGGCGATGTCGATCGTCAGGAAATCCTTGTCCGCGGCCGGGCGGTCCACCGTCTTCAGGGTGCCGAAGCGGCCGCGGAGCTCGTCCAGGGCCTTATCGACGTCGGCGTCGGACGACTCGGCGGCGGCAACCTCAACCTTGATGCCGGCGTAGTCGGGCAGTTCGATCTCGGGGCGGACGTCAACCTCGGCGTGGAACTTGAGCTCACCATCGGTGGCGGACGGGTCCGGAACCTCGGTGATTTCGACCTCGGGACGGCTCAGGGGGCGGATGCCCGTTTCCTGCACGGCAGCCTGGTACCAGCCGTTGAGGCCATCGTTGATGGCCGTCTCCAGGACGTAGCCGCGGCCAACGCGCTGGTCAATGAGCTTGGAGGGGACCTTACCCTTGCGGAAACCGGGGACCTGGATCTGCGAAGCAACAGTCTTGTATGCCTCTGCGATGCTGGGCTTCAATTCCTCAAAGGGGACCTCAACATTGAGCTTGACCCGCGTGGGGGTGAGGTTCTCGACAGCGCTCTTCACAGTCTAAGTACTCCTGGTGTGGGGGAATGGGGTTCTGCATTGCCACGGACTGGCAGTGCTTGCAGAGTCGGGGTGACAGGATTTGAACCTGCGACTTCCTGCTCCCAAAGCAGGCGCTCTAGCCAAGCTGAGCTACACCCCGTAAGTGCACAGAACAGTCTACGGTCATACTATGCCGATTTGCACATTTGACACCGGGGCCCTGCATTAGGTTTAGTTGTATCCGGCTTGAACAGCCGACCGGAAGTTTTGCTGGAAATCCAACGCTGTACATTCAAACCTGTACATTCAACGCTGAAATCCAGCATCACCCCGGGGACGTAGCTTAATGGTAAAGCCTCAGTCTTCCAAACTGATTACGCGGGTTCGATTCCCGTCGTCCCCTCCATCACAGCCGTTAGGCACACAAGAAAGCCCCTCTGCGGAGGGGCTTTTTTCATGCGCGGCCCGGCGAAATCCGTTCAGGCCCGCTGGCACTGCGGGCACCAGTACAGTTTCCGGGCTCCCAGTTCCGTCAGCGCCACGGAGGTCCCGCAGTCGCGGCAGTCCAGTCCGTGCCTGCGGTAGACGAAGTGCGCCTCATCGGGGTCCGGAAGGACGTCCGGCTGCCCGTCCCAGTACCGGGGCGGCGTCGTAATAATCCGGCCGTCCCGGACGCCGTCGGACATCATCGCCACGGTGTCGTCCCAGAGACGGCGGGCCGCGTCAGGTGCCAGCCCGGCCCCGGGAAGCCAGGGATTGAGGCGCTGCCTGAACAGCAGTTCGGCGCGGTAGACGTTCCCGACGCCGGCAATCACCTTTTGGTCCATGAGCAGGGTTGCCAGGGGCGTGCGTCTGCCGGCCAGGGTGGCGGTGAAGGCGTCGCGGTCCCCCGGCAGGTTGCGCAGCGGGTCCGGGCCAAGGCGGCCGAGGACGCCCTCGGCCTCCTCCCCGGTGATCGCCTCACAGGTGGTGGCGCCGCGCAGGTCCGCCCAGCCGTGCCCGCTCACCAGCCGGACGCGGACGGCGCCCACCGGTGCCGGCGGCCCTGCGTATGCAGACGCGGGTGCAGGGACAGCAGCAGGCGCGGCGTCCTCAGGAAGAGCGGCTGCCGGTGCGTCGCCGTCGTCGTACACCTCCCGCTCCCCCACCTTCCGGGGCGCGCCGATGCTGGACGCACCGCGGAAGGTGTCGTCCCCGCCGAAATCCCACGCTCCATAGAGGCCCAGGTGGACGTGCAGGACCAGTCCGTGGTCGAACTCGAGGAACAGGTGCTTCCCGTGGGCGGTCGCGGCCATCATGACGTGCCCGTCCAACAACGCGGCGCCGGGCGCGAACCGTCCTTGCGGGCTCGAGACGCTCAGCTTCTCCCCCGCGAAAACGTCACCGAACTGGCGTGCCAGCCGGTGGACGGAGTGCCCTTCCGGCACTACTGGACAACCTCGCCGGTGCGCTCGTAGATGGCAATCTTGCCGATCCGGCGGACGTGGCGCTCGTCGTTGCTGAACGGCTCGGCCAGGAAGGCCTCGATGATGGCTGTTGCCTCGTCCACGCTGTGCTGGCGGCCGCCGACGGCAACCACGTTCGCATCGTTGTGTTCGCGGGCGAGCTGCGCCGTGGACAGGTTCCAGGCCAGGGCGGCGCGCACGCCCTTGACCTTGTTGGCGGCAATCTGTTCGCCGTTGCCGGAACCGCCCAGGACGATGCCCAGGGCGTGGGTGCCGGCTTCCTGGTCGGCGACGACGGCGAGGGCGGCATTGATGCAGAACGACGGGTAGTCATCCAGGGCGTCGTAGACCTTGGGTCCGTGATCCACCACCTCGTAGCCCTTGGCGCTGAGGTGGCTGACGAGGTGGGCACTGAGCTCCATGCCGGCGTGGTCGGTGGCGATGTGCACACGCGGGAAGTCAGAAAGGGTCACGGCGGTTCCGTTCAGTTGCGGCGCCGGGCGGCGGCCGGGGGCGGTTGGGGGCTGTTCCAAGCCTACTAGGCCGGGCCTTTCGGGGCGGCGCCGGACCGCGCCGGTCTCCGCACTGCACTGTCTTGTTACAGCGCTGTCGTGTTACGGCGCTGTGTCACATCTTTGTGTCACATCTTCGTGTTACGGCGCTGTGCCACCGGGCTGCGTCACACGGCGGGTGCATCGCCATTTCGCCGGGCCCTGTCCGCCACCCGGGAAAGCGTGCGGGCGATGTTGTCCGCCGAGGCGGCACTTCCGCCGCTCACGGCCAGCCGCCGGCCGTCCAGGCGGTCGACGACTACCGCGGGCCCGCTGCTGACCAGCAGCGCCGTGGTGTTGCCGTGGATCCGGTACCCCCACCCGCCGTAGTCGGCAGCCCGGACATCCCGAGGTGTGGCAGCGTCGATGGCCGCGGCCGGAACGTCCATGACCCGGACGAACCCCGCCGCGAAGACCCGCAGCCCGCTTCGGTCAACCCGGATCCGGGCAAACAGGAACGCCGCCGTTACCAGGGCCGCGGCCACCAGGAGCGCAGCCAGCCAGGGCACGGCAAGGGTGAGGAGGGCCGCGGGCAGCAGTGTCGCGATGCCGAGCATGACGAAGATCGAGCTGCGGGCGTGCACCCAGAGGCTGATGCGGTCCCTGGCCAGTTCCGCATCCTGTTCCCGCTCGAGGGCCTGCCGCATGGCGAGGTCGTCGTCGACGGACCAGCGTTCGTCGGCCTTGAAGACAAAGCCCATCACGACCCCCAGCCCCAGGGCGGCTCCGCTTCCGAGGGCCAGGACCGTGGCATCAACGTGGGACTCGCGCGCGTCGGGCAGTCCCATTTGGCCCACGAGCACAGCGGCGAGGACCGTGGTGATGAAGAGGCTCATGGAGAACCCGGCGCCCATCATGATGCGGCGCATCATCGCGGGGCGGGACAGCGGCACGGCCTGAAGCAGCACGGCCCAGCCCACCACCACGATCAGCGCCGCACCGGCGCCCGCGACGGCCGTGAACGGAGCGAAGTCGACGGCACCGGCGTCGGTCCAGCGGACGGCCAGCGGCTCGGGCAGGTCCGGCCGCACCAGCAGCGCACACACCACGAATCCGGCCGCCAGCATGAGGGGGAAACCGATGGCAAAGCGCAGCGCCCTGACATCAACTGAGTCCCGAAACTTTCCCATGCTCCAACGCTACCCCCGCCCGGACGTGGAGCCATCCAGGTGCGGCGCGAACGCCCGAAACGGAAATTTGCGACGGAAATCGCAGCGGAAGCCGGCCATCAGGACCGTCGCGGCGGCAGACAGTGGGACCGGGATGCCTTGCCATCGGCCGCTGACGTGAAAGAATAATTTCACAGTATCGCCGGCGGCTGCGGCCGGCCGGCAGTATCCGACTCTTTTGGAGGCCCCCTTGCCCGGTATGAACCTGACCCGCGCCGAAGCCCGCGAGCGCGCCGCCCTGATCGACGTCGAGTCCTACGAGGTCAGCCTGGACCTGACGCGCGGCGAGAAAGTCTTCGGGTCCACCACGGCCGTGAAGTTCACCGCCAAGCCGGGGTCTTCGACCTTCATCGACGCCGTGACCCACGCCGTGCACAGCGTGAGCCTCAACGGCCGCGAACTGGATCCGGCAGAGGTATCAGACGGCGTACGGATCCAGCTGCCGGACCTGGAGGCCGAGAACCACCTCCTCGTGGTCGCGGAGGCGCCCTACATGAACACCGGCGAAGGCCTGCACCGCTTTGTGGATCCGGTGGATAACGAGGTCTACCTGTACACGCAGTTCGAGGTCCCGGATTCGCGGCGCATGTTCGCCGTGTTCGAACAGCCCGACCTCAAGGCCAGCTTCACGTTCACCGTCACGGCCCCCTCGCACTGGGACGTGGTCTCCAACTCCCCCACCCCGGTGCCGGTGGAGACCATCCCCGGCGAGGACGGCAGTGCCCGCTCCGTCTGGGAATTCACGCCCACGCCCCGGCTCTCCTCGTACGTCACGGCCCTGATCGCCGGGCCGTACCAGTCGGTCCGCAGTGAGGTCACCTCGGCGGAGGGCCGCGTCACCCCGCTGGGCATCTTCGCCCGCAAGTCACTCATGCAGTACCTGGATGCGGACAACATCTTCGAACTCACCCGGCAGGGCTTTGAGTTCTTCGAGGCGCAGTTCGGCTGCCCGTACCCGTTCGAGAAGTACGACCAGCTCTTCGTGCCGGAGTTCAACGCCGGCGCCATGGAAAATGCCGGGGCCGTCACCATCCTGGAAGGCTACGTCTTCCGCGGCAAGGTCGCCGACGCCCAGGTGGAGCGCCGCGCCATCACCGTGCTGCACGAGCTCGCACACATGTGGTTCGGCGACCTCGTCACGATGCGCTGGTGGAACGATCTCTGGCTCAACGAGTCCTTCGCCGAGTACATGTCCCACCTGGCCGCCGTGGAGAACACCGAGTTTGCCCACGCCTGGACCACGTTCGCCTCGATGGAGAAATCCTGGGCCTACCGCCAGGACCAGCTTCCCACCACGCACCCGATCTTCGCCGAGATCAACGACCTCCAGGACGTCGAGGTGAACTTCGACGGCATCACCTACGCCAAGGGCGCCTCGGTGCTGCGCCAGCTCGTCGCCTGGGTGGGCCCGGAGGAATTCATGTCCGGCGTCCGCGAGTACTTCAGCAAGCACGCCTGGCAAAACACCGAGCTCAGCGACCTCATGGCCGAACTCGAGAAGGCCAGCGGCCGCGACCTGGAAAAGTGGGGCCAGCTCTGGCTGGAGACCGCCGGCGTCAACACCCTGACCCCGGAAATCACGGCAGCGGCGGACGGCACCATCAGTTCCTTCGCGATCGTGCAGTCGGCGGTCGAGAGCGAGCCGACGCTGCGGCCGCACCGCCTCGCCGTCGGCTTCTATGACCTCAACAGCGCCGGCAAGCTGGAGCGCGTCCACCGGGAGGAGCTCGACGTCGACGGCGAGCGCACCGAGGTTCCCGCCCTGGCCGGGCTTGCCCGGCCAGACCTGATCCTGCTCAACGACGACGACCTCGCCTACGCCAAGGTCCGGCTCGATCCGACGTCCCTGGCCACGGCCACGGCCCACCTGAAGGACTTCAGCCAGAGCCTCCCGCGCACCCTGGTGTGGGGCTCGGCCTGGGACGCGGCGCGCGACGGCGAAACCCCGGCCCGCGGCTACGTGGACCTGATCCTGGCCAACATTGCCGAGGAATCCGATTCCTCCGTGATCCTGGTCCAGCTCCGCCAGCTTGCCACGACGCTGGCCTTCTACGTGGCCGAGGAGCACAAGGAAGCCACCGCCGTGGCCGCGGCCGACACCCTGTGGGACCTGGCCTCGACCGTGCCTGCCGGCTCCGACGCCCAGCTGCAGTTCGTGAAGTCCTACGCACTGCTGGCCCGCAGCGCCGGGCAGCTGGAGACGGTGACCGGGCTGCTGGACGGTTCCCGCATGCTCGACGGGCTGACCGTTGACCAGGACCTGCGGTGGGAGTTGCTGGCGTGCCTCGTGGCAGGTGGCCGCGCCGGACAAGAGCGGATCGACGAGGAACTTGCACACGACAACACCTCCAACGGCCAGAACGCGGCAGCCCTGGCGAAGGCGGCCATTCCCACCGCTGAGGCCAAGGCCGAAGCCTGGGAATCGATTGTGGTCAAGGGCGATCTGTCCAACGCCCTGCAGGGCTCGGCCGTGACCGGTTTCACCCGGGTCCTGGACACCTCCCTCCTGGAGCCCTACGCCGAGAAATACTTCGAGGCCGTCCCGGAGATCGTGGCCAACCGCACCCACGCGCTGGCCCAGCAGATCGTCGTCGGGCTCTACCCGGCCCTGCTCACCACGCAGGCCACTGTGGACCGGACCGATGAGTTCCTGGCCTCGCTGCCGGAAGGCAGCTCCGCGCTGCGCCGGATGATGCTGGAAAACCGCGACGGCGTGGTCCGGTCCCTGCGTGCCCGCCAGGCCGACGTCGGCTAGGACGCCTTCTCCCGGAGTCCCGGCGCCGCCCTCCGGCGGCACCGGGACTCCGGCGTTTTAGGCGCCGCTAAACTGGCGTCATGAGCCTTGACGAACACCGCTACACGCTGACTGTCCGCTGGACCGGGAATCTCGGGTCCGGGACGTCCTCCTACCGCGGCTACTCACGGGACCACGACGTCGAGATCCCCGGGCTGCCGGTGCTGCGCGGCTCGGCCGATCCGACATTCCACGGTGACCGCCAGCGCTACAACCCCGAACAGCTCCTCCTGGCGGCGCTTTCGCAATGCCACATGCTTTCTTTCCTGCACGTGGCCGTCAAGCATGGCGTGGTGGTGACCGGCTATGAGGACCGGGCCGAGGGGCTGATGCGGACCAACCGGGACGGCAGCGGGCAATTCGAGTCCGTCACGCTCAAGCCCCGCGTGACGGTGGCGGAACCTGCGGCCCCGGAGCTTCTCGAGGAGCTCCATGCCGAGGCCAACAAAGTTTGCTTCATCGCCCGCAGCGTCAACTTCCCCGTGCTGCACGAGCCCGTGCCCGTGGCGGAACCGGCCTGATCGCGCCCAGACGGCGTGCGGCCCCTGAGGAGGCGGCGGCAGCTCAGGCGGGCTGCGCCCGGTAGGCGGCCAAGAGCGTCCGCTCCGTTTCCGGGCACAGGCCGGCCTTGCGTTCCCGGGTGAGGCCGCGCCGTCGTTCGTCCTCGAGGGTGTCGCGCAGGGTCTGTGTCCAGGGCCGCAGCCGCAGCCCGGCGGCCCGTGCGGCGCTGTTGCTTCGGGCCGAGAAGCCGTCGTGACCTGGCGGCAGCCGCAACGGCAGCGAGTCGGGCCCGGCCCAGTAGTTCACGCCGTGCCCGGCCAGCCACTCCCCCCGCGCCGCCACCGTCCCGGGCGAAGCGGGCGGCCCAATGCCCGTACCGGTCCGAACCAGCGCCTCACGGGCCTGTGTGGGATCCCGCGCGACGTCGATAACGGCGTCCCATCCGACGTGGCCGGGCCGGCCTGCCGCACGGGCGCATAGGCGGCCATTCCCTGCGAGCGGTCCGCCCGCACCCATGCGGCTCCGCTGGGCGGGGCGGCACTGGTTCCGCGGGCCAGGCAGGTGACCTCATGTCCGGAAGTGAGGGCTTGCCGGGCTATTTCGGCGGAGAGGAAGGCTGTGCCGCCAAGGATGAGGATGCGCATGGGTGCCACGGTACGGCGCTAATGTTGAAGGGGAACAGAGTGTTATGCGGCCGGCGAACGCCGGCCCCACAGCCAACAACTGCAAGGAGCAAACCCTACCGATGTACAGCATGACAGCCGTCGAGCCCATCACGCCGCAGGAAATTTCGGCGATCAACCTGCCGGGCGTCCTCATCAGCATCGGCGTCGGCGTTGCGGTGTGGCTGGTGGCGTCGTTCGTGATCTCCGGAATTACCAAGCGTGTCGCCGAGGGCAGCACCTTCTTCAAGAAGCGGCACTTCCGCTGGGTGACTCCGGCCCTGCGGGCACTGGACCACGAACGCCGGGTCCAGCGCGCCAACACGATCGGTGCGCTGCTGAGGAGCGTGGTGGGCGTCCTGGTCGCTGCATTCACCATCATGTATGTGCTCAACAACCTGAACGTGAACATTGCACCCCTGCTGACCAGCGTCGGTATCCTCGGTATCGCCATCGGCTTCGGCGCCCAGCAGCTGATCCGCGACTTCCTCGCCGGCATCTTCATCACGCTCGAGGACCAGTACGGAATCGGCGATGTCATCGAGACCTCCGAAGTGGTGGGCGTCGTGGAGTCCATGAACCTGCGGATCACCCGGGTCCGGGCTGACGACGGCGCCATCTGGTACCTGCGCAACGGCGAAATCCTGCGCGTGGGCAACCGTTCACAGGGCAATTACATCGGGCCCTCCGCCCCGCCGGCCGACGAGGCCGGTTCCACGCCGCAGCAGCAGGCCGGAGAATAGAGAAATGACGATCCCCATCGCCGGCGAGCCCCGGCAGCCCCGCCAGTTGCTGCAGAACGATCCGTTCAGCCAGCCCGGCTACACGGACAACTTCTACGACGCCGTGGGCGGCCATGAGACCTTCGTCAAGCTCATCGATGTGTTCTACGACGGCGTCGCGACCGATCCGGTGCTGCGCCCCATGTACCCGGAAGAAGACCTCGGCCCCGCCAAGCGGCGCTTCCTGATGTTCCTGGAACAGTATTGGGGCGGCCCGACGACCTACGGCGAGGAGCGGGGTCACCCCCGTCTGCGGATGCGCCACGTGCCCTTCCGCGTGACGCCGGAGGCCAAGGAACGCTGGCTGCACCACATGCGCACCGCGGTGGATGCCCTGGCGCTTCCGCCGCTGTACGAGGGAACGCTGTGGGACTACATGGAGCGGGCAGCCCTCTCCATGGTCAACAGCCCGTCGGAGGCCTAAGCGCCGTCGCGTCCGGACGCAGGATCAGCGCCGCCCGGGCCCCGCGGCCAGCGCGGCGCGCCCGTTGCCGGCGCCGTGCACGAGGAACGCGATGAGCAGGAACGCGGCGAGCACCTGCGCCGTCGTCGTCAATGCGGCGGGCCACCCGCCGTCGAGCGTCGGGTCGAGGAAGTCGTAGACGTACCAGCCGTCGATCCCGCCGCGCACCCACGAGAAGACCAGGAAGGCGGCCGGGTAACAGAGCCACACCAGCGGCCGCCACCATCTGCCGCGCAGTGTCTTCGTGACGAGGATCCAGTCGAGGACGACGAACAACGGAGCCAGGCGATGGTGTGCCAGCTGGGGCCAGTACATGTCCCAGCTCCACCACGGTTCACCCGGCGGGGCGACGAGCACCGCGTAGATGAGGCCGGTCATCACCAGATAGAAAACTAGTGCGCCGAAAAGGTGGTCCCACCACTCCGGAAGCCGCGTCCGCGGCCTGGCCGCGGACGCGATGAGCACTAGCCCGAGGACGAGGTTCGACTGGACTGTGAATTCCGAATAGAGCTGGAAGACGTCGACGTCGTTGCCGGGCAGCGTGGCGTCGTACGTCCTCCGGGCGACGGCGATGAGTACGAAGATGCCCACCGCGGCTCGGGGCAGGCGGATCCACCTCCGGTCCGGATGCAGCGCATCATTGAAGCCAAAGTGTCGCCCGATCGGGGGATCCAGCACCGATACACCGCTCATGCGCCCAGTATGGCAGGCCGGTCAACGCGGGGACGGGCAACGACGGCGATCCGGGATTCCGCCGCCGACTACCAGAGTCCTAAAGTCCGGAACCCGTCCGGACCAGCACGTGGCCGCGGGTGCCGCTGAGCCGGAACCAGCGCCCGGCCCGGAAGAGCCGCTGGTCGCCGTCGGCGAGGAAGCCCAGGGTGAGCGCGGCGAACGCGGCACCGGCCGGGAGGCCGCCGGCGTCGGGCAGTTCACGGCCCCAGACCGTTGCCCGGGCGTTGTTGACGATCAGCGCGCCCGGCTTGTCCGGGATGATTGCGGCGATCTCCCGGATGCCGGCCTCGGCGGCGTCCCGCAGGACGGTGTCCCGGAGGGTGCCGAGCGGTTCCCAGCCGGCACGCGGCGCCCCGATCCCGGCCCACGACTCGCTGACGGTCATCGGCGGCACAGGAAGTTCGACGTCGGTCTCCCCCGCCCGTGCCAAACGGTCCAGCACGGCGGACAGCGGCACGGTCACGTCAGTGTCCGCCGGCTGTGCCAGCGCCATGGTCCGCAAGCCGAGGATGGTGGGCGTGGATTCGCCGAGGAGCCGGGGCCGCAGGACGCAGACGTAGGCGGCCAGGACCGGGCCCGCGGCTTGGAGCCGGATGGCGCCGTCGTCGATGGACCTGGCGCGCGTCGCGAAGGTGCGAAGGTCGGCGAGGTCACGGGGATCGGTGAACTGCAGGGGCTGGGTTAGGACATCAGACACACTACCGACTCTACCGGCTTGGCTTCTTTGGAGCGGCGCGGGCGTCCGTCTAGAGTCAGAGCATGACTGAAGCCGAAGCCGGACTGCGGGGACTTCCCACGCAGGACCCCACCTCCTCGCTCATCGAACTCCTCAACCTCGGCGAGCTTGAGGGCGCGCGGACCGACGAGGACATCTTCATGGGTCCCTCCCAACGGCAGCCGCGGCAGCGCGTCTTCGGTGGCCAGGTGCTGGCGCAGTCTCTCATTGCCGGCAGCCGCACTGTCGATCCGGACCGCAGCGTGCACTCCATGCACGGCTATTTCCTCCGACCGGGCGACGCCAACCAGCCGATCACCTTTGGGGTGCAGCGCCTGCGCGACGGCCGGTCCTTCTCGGCCCGCCGGGTCCACGCCTATCAGGAGGGCATGCCCATCCTGTCGATGATCGCGTCCTTCCAGGCCGAAGACGAAGGCATCGAGCACCAGTCCGAGATGCCGGCCGGCATCCCGGACCCCGAATCGCTGCCCAGCACCGCCGACCTGCTGGGGAAGTTCGACCACCCCGTGGCCCGGCACTGGGCCTATGAGCGGCCCTTCGATATCCGCCACGTCGACCCGGCCCTGTACGTTTCGGCCAACGGGCCCAAGGAAGCACGCAACGCCGTCTGGATGAAGACCTTCGGCCCGATGCCCGACGACGCCGGCCTGCACCGGGCCGCACTGGCCTACGCGAGCGACTACACCCTGCTGGAGTCGGTCCTCCGCCGGCACGGGATGAGCTGGATTACGCCCGGGATGTCCGTGGCGAGCCTGGACCACGCCATGTGGTGGCACCGGCCGGTCCGGGTGGACGAATGGCTCTTGTATGTCCAGGAGTCCCCCAGCGCCCAGGGTGCGCGGGGCCTGGCCACGGGCAAGATCTTCAGCCGCGACGGCCGGCACGTGGCAACGGTGGCGCAGGAAGGCATGATCCGCGTCCCGAGACCCTAAGATCACACAATACGACGCGGCTTAACGCAGAAGGTGGGCTCCCCCCGGGGGGAGCCCGCCTTCTGCGTTGCGGTGCTTAGTCGCGGGTGAGGCGGCGGTGCGTCACACGGTGCGGCTTGGCCGCGTCCGGGCCCAGGCGCTCCACCTTGTTCTCCTCGTAGGATTCGAAGTTGCCCTCGAACCAGTACCACTTGGACGGGTTTTCCTCGTCGCCTTCGTAGGCGAGGATGTGGGTGGCCACCCGGTCCAGGAACCAGCGGTCGTGCGAGACGACGACGGCGCAGCCCGGGAATTCGAGCAGGGCGTTTTCGAGGCTGCTGAGGGTTTCGACGTCGAGGTCGTTAGTCGGTTCGTCGAGGAGCAGCAAGTTGCCGCCCTGCTTGAGGGTCAGCGCCAGGTTGAGGCGGTTGCGCTCACCGCCGGAGAGCACTCCGGCCTTCTTCTGCTGGTCCGGGCCCTTGAAGCCGAAGGCGGCCACATAGGCACGGGACGGCATTTCGACGTGGCCGACCTGGATGTAGTCAAGGCCGTCGGACACGACCTCCCACAGGGTCTTGTTGGGGTCGATGCCGCCGCGGCTCTGGTCGGCGTAGGAGATCTTGACGGAGTCGCCGATCTTCAGTTCGCCGCCGTCGAGCGGCTCCAGGCCCACGATGGTCTTGAACAGGGTGGACTTGCCGACGCCGTTGGGGCCGATGACGCCAACGATGCCGTTGCGGGGCAGGCTGAAGGACAGTCCGTCGATCAGCGTGCGGTCATCGAAGCCCTTCTGGAGGTCCTTGGCTTCCAGCACGAGTCCGCCGAGGCGCGGTCCCGGCGGGATCTGGATCTCTTCGAAGTCGAGCTTGCGGGTGCGGTCTGCTTCGGCAGCCATTTCCTCGTAGCGGGCCAGACGGGCCTTGGACTTGGTCTGGCGCCCCTTGGCGTTGGACCGGACCCATTCGAGTTCCTCGGTGAGGCGCTTGGCTTGCTTGGCGTCCTTCTTGCCCTGGACTTCCAGGCGGGCACGCTTCTTCTCCAGGTACGTGGAGTAGTTGCCCTCGTACGGGTAGAGGTGGCCGCGGTCCACTTCGGCGATCCATTCGGCCACGTGGTCGAGGAAGTAGCGGTCGTGGGTGACAGCGAGGACGGCGCCGGGGTAGCTGGAGAGGTGCTGCTCAAGCCACAGCACGCTTTCGGCGTCGAGGTGGTTGGTGGGCTCGTCGAGCAGCAGCAGGTCCGGCTTCTGCAGCAGGAGCTTGCAGAGGGCGACGCGGCGGCGCTCACCACCGGAGAGCAGGGTGACATCGGCGTCGGCCGGCGGGCAGCGCAGGGCGTCCATGGCCTGTTCCAGCTGGGAATCGATGTCCCAGGCGTCGGCGGCGTCGATTGCTTCCTGCAGCTGACCCATTTCCTCGAGGAGCGCGTCGTAGTCAGCATCGGGGCTGGCCATTTCCTCGGAGATCTCGTTGAAGCGCTGGATCTTGCCGTAGATTTCGCCGACGCCTTCCTGGACGTTGCCCAGGACGGTCTTGTCTTCGTTCAGCGGCGGCTCCTGCAGCAGGATGCCGACCGTGTAGCCGGGGCTGAGCCGGGCCTCGCCGTTGGAGGGAGTGTCCAGGCCTGCCATGATCTTGAGAATGGTGGACTTACCGGCACCATTCGGGCCGACAACGCCGATCTTGGCCCCCGGGAAGAAGGACATGCTTACGTCATCGAGGATGAGTTTTTCGCCGACAGCCTTACGGGCCTTGGTCATTGTGTAGATAAATTCCGCCATGCCTACAAATCTAGTGGCTCGGCCGGGATAACTCACATTCCGGACGCCCCCAATCAGTCCTTTGACGACGATGGAAGGCGCCCGCGGGCCTTGGACGGAGCTGCCCGGAATCCCCGCGCCAATCAGGGACGCGGATATCGTCGCTTCCGGGCTCGCCGCCGGCGTCTTGCGGTGATTCAGGCCGCGGCCCCTTTCAGTTCGCCGGTTTCCTGGTCCACTTCCTCTTCTTCTCCGGTCGCGTCATCGATGTACGTCGCGTCGTGCTCGGGGCCGCCGTCGCTGTTTCCGTCGGCATCACCGGACTCCGCCGGTGTTGGGCCGCCGTCCCCGTCGCTGTCCCCGGCACCGGCACCGGGTGCACCGGGTGCGCCGGGCCCGGCGGCCGCCTGGGTTCCGGCTCCGGCCGTGCGCGTGAAGTTGGCGGATCCCCACATGAGGTCGTGGCCAACCGACTCGGCGTCGATTTCTGCGGCGTGGTAAATCCGGCCGTCTTTTTCCCAACTCCGCATCTTTAGCCTGCCAACGACGATGACCCGCTGGCCCTTCTTGACGCTGCAGCCCAGATTGCCGGCCAGCTGCCGGTAGCCCTGGACGGTGAACCAGTTGGTGTTGCCGTCCACCCAGGTGCTGGTCGCGCGGTCGTAACGGCGGTCCGTGGCGCCGAGCCGAAAGGACGCCGTGGCCACCCCACCGGGGGTAGTCGAACTTCTGATCTCCGTGGCCACGAAGCCGCGGACCGTAATGTTGTCACTCATTCTCATGTCCTGTCTCGAATTGTCGTGCCCTGGCGGGCAGTTCCAGCATCCTGCGCTGGACGGTCGCCGGGGAGGGCCCGGCTGTGCCATGTGGAAAACCTGCCGCCGGCAGCCGCGCCAGGGAGGTGTTGGGGAGGAGTTGGCGAGCGGCCCGGACTACCGACAAGCCGGGGGCCGGCGTTGACCGTCGCCGGCCGTCCGGCACTGTAAACTTTTTGAGGCGTCCCCGGCAGCAGCCGGCGGGCAGCCAGCGTGCCCCAGTAGCTCAGGGGATAGAGCAGCGGCCTTCTAATCCGCCGGTCGGGGGTTCGATTCCCTCCTGGGGCACAAGAAGAGAGGCTCTGGGCTGCGGACTTCCGCAGCCCAGAGTCCCGTCAGGGACCTGGCCGCCGCAGTAACCGCCACCGCACATCACGGCCACACTCCCCGCGTCCGGCTGCGGTTCCCCATCCGGCTGTGCCGGGGCGTCAGATCCACTTGTTGTGTTTGAACGCCAGGTACAGGATCAAGCCCATGACCACCATGAGCCCGAGTGCCATCGGATAGCCGAAGAACCAGTCGAGCTCGGGCATGAGGCGGAAGTTCATGCCGTAGATTGACGCGATCAGCGTCGGGGCGAACAGGATCGCAGCCCACGACGAAATCCGCTTGACCTGCTCGTTCTGGGCGAAACTCGACTCCGTCAGGAGGCGCATTTCATCGTTTTGCCGTTGTGCCACGAGCGCGGCGTTGACGGCCAGCGCATTCTGCAGCAGGGCACGGAAGGCCGCCACCCGTTCCCCGAGCCTGAGGGCATGGTCCAGGACATCGCGGAAGTGGTCCTGCAGTTCGGGATCCGGCACCCCGTCCGGTCCGCCGGCCATGAGCGTCTGCAGGATTCCGGCAAGAGGGGCTGTGGCGCGCTGGAATCCGATGACCTGGCGGGAGAGCTCATAGATCCTGCGTGACACGCCGGGATCGGCCGCGAACAGATCATCTTCGATTTCATCGATGTCGTTTTCCAGCCCGGCGGCGACCGGCTCGTACTCGTCCACCACCTGGTCCACGATCGCGTAGAGCACCGCATCCGGTCCAAGCGCCAGGAAGTCCGGTTCGGACTCCATGCGCCGGCGCACCCGGGCCAGATCCGGCGACTCGGCACGGCGGACGGTAACCACGAAGTCCGGGCCGGCGAAGACGTGGATCTCGCCGAACTCGACCTTCTCCACATCATCCAGATACCGGGCCGGCCGCAAAACCAGGAACAGGGTTTCGCCGTAGTGCTCCAGTTTCGCCCGCTGGTGGCCGGCCAGCGCGTCCTCTACGGCCAGGTGGCTCAGGTCGAATTCCTGGGCCACCGATCGCAGCTCGTCAGGTTCGGGCCGGTAGAGCCCGATCCACGCCATGCCCTGGCGCTGCCGCAGCAGGAAATACGTCTCCTCGAGATCTTCCGGGTCGGCGGTCCGGCGACCGTCCACATAAACAGCGTTGTCAATGATTGTCACGGCCGCGCCTCCTCTTCAAGGCTTCCCTTGGCTGTGACGTTATACCGTGCCCGGCCCGGTGCCAACAACCCGCCATCAGCCATCAGCACGCTTAGTATTGAGGGGACAGACAGGGCACCAGGGAACGCCTGTGCTCCCTGCCCGCAACCGAAAGGTACGGCCGCCATGACTCACACACCCCGCGGATTTGATCCCAACGATTCGTACGACGCCCCGACCACCCAGTACCCGAGGGCCGCTGACCGCACGTCCGGATCCGCCGGGGAAGGCGCCACCACCGGAAGCCAGGCCGGCCCGGACCTTGTTGCCCCGGACGCGGCGACGGGCGTGGAAGCGCCCCGGGCAGAGACGCCCGGAACACCGGTTCCTGCACCGGAGGCACGCCAGGTCACCCGTGCGGGAATGGTCTGGGCCGCGGTTGCCTGCGCGCTGGTGGTGCTGATCCTGCTCATCGCCTTCATCCTGCAGAACCAGGAATATGTGCAGGTTAAGTTCTTTGGCCTCACGGGCTCGGTCCCGCTGGGCATTGCACTGTTCATCGCGGCCGTTGGCGGCGGCGTGCTGGTCGCGATCGCGGGAGCCGCCCGCATCATCCAACTGCGCTTGGCCGCGCACCGTCAGCGTGCCGGCCGTCAGTCCGGCGCCGTCGCGCGCACGCGCTGACGCCGGCGGGGGCTAGCCTGTTTCCATGGGCGGAGCAGAACCCCGGGGGCCGGAGGCCATCACCACCGCGGCGGCGGACTGGCCCGACGTCGAGCGCCTCTTTGGCGGCCGCGGTGAACCGTCGCGCTGCTGGTGCCGGTTCTTCGCCCCACGGCACGTTGGGGCTCTTCCTGGCCGCTGGTTTCGAAGTGGTCAGCGACGCGGTGTCCGGACGCGCCGTCGTCCGCCTCACGGCGCCCTGACAGCTCCGACTGCCACTACGGCAGCGTCAGGATGACCGGGCCGCCCTTCGTGATGGCAACCGTGTGCTCGCTGTGCGCGGCGCGGCGCCCGTTCGCGGAGCGGAGGGTCCACTCGTCCTCGTCATGGTAGTAGTCGTCCTTGCGGCCGAGAATAAGCATCGGCTCAATGGCGATCACAAGGCCCTCGGTGAGTTTGATACCGCGGCCGGGCCGGCCGTCGTTGGGCACGTGCGGCTCGGCGTGCATGGTCCGGCCGATTCCGTGGCCGCCGTGGTCGGCAAGGAGCCCGTAGCCCGCCCGGCGCGCTTCCCCGCCGATCGCGTAGCCCAGATCGCCCATCTTGTTCCCGATCCGGGCAGCCTCGATCCCCCGGGCCAGGGCGGCGTCCGTGGCGTCGATGAGGGCCTGGTCCACCGGGGCCGCCGTGCCGACGACGAAGCTAACGGCGGCATCGCCGCACCAGCCGTCCAGGAACGCGCCACAGTCCACGCTCAGCAGATCCCCGTCCTGCAGCCGGTAGCCGTTGGGAATGCCGTGCACGACGGCATCATTGACGCTCGTGCAGATGACCCCGGGAAACGGGACGGATGCCCACCGGGGCCGGTAATTCAGGAACGCCGGCGTGGCACCGGCGTCGGCGATGGACGCCGCGGCGACCTCGTCCAGTTCCTTGAGCGAGACACCCACGCCGGCGGCGTCCCGGACCCGGCCCAGCGTAGTGGCGACCACCCGGCCGGCCTCGCGCATCAGGGCGATCTCTTCGGGACTCTTGATCATGGACATGGGTTTCCTTCCGACGCGGATCCGCGGCTTGCTGGCTTCAACTCTAAAGCCCGCCGCAGGATGTCTACAGTGGCCTCATGGTCACCACCGAACTGATTGATGCGATCCGCGCCCGGTTGCAGGCTGCAGCCGATCCCGGCCGCGCCGCCGGGGCACAGGCCTATATGAAGTCGCAGCTGCCGTTCCTGGGCGTGCGGGTTCCCGAAGTCCGCAGAATCGTCAAAGCCGCGGCCGCCGAGCATCCTCCGGGCAGCATCGCGGAATTGCAGTCCGCAGTGCTCGAACTGTGGCGAGACTGCGGCTGTCGTGAGGAACGCTACGCGGCGATCCAACTCACCGGGCTGAAACTTGCGGCCCGGGAGCTCGGCATGCTGGCCGTGTACGAGGAAATCATCCGCACCGGGGCTTGGTGGGACCTGGTGGACGGGGTGGCGCACGGGCTGGGCGGGCTCTTGCAGGCGCACCGGGCAGAACTGACGCCGGTCCTGGGGCGCTGGAGCAAGGATGAGGACTTCTGGATCCGGCGGGCCTCCATCACGGCGCAGCTCGGGGCGAAGGCCACCACGGACACGGCCCTCCTGGCCGCCGTGATCGAGGCCAACCTGGGCGATCAGGAGTTCTTCATCCGGAAGGCGATCGGGTGGGCGCTGCGCCAGTACGCCAGGACGGACCCGGACTGGGTGGTGGCGTTTGTGCAGCGGCACCAGGACGAGCTCAGTCCGCTCTCCCGCAGGGAAGCGCTGAAGAACCTGCCGCCCGGATAACCGGCCTAGATGATCGGCCGTGTAGTGACGGGCTCGTCCGACTTGCTGAACAGCAGCTTGGTCTTCGGGTCCAGGAAGATCAGGTACAGCGCAAAGAGCAGGGCAATGATGGCCGCGGCGTTGCGGGCCAGCGCCAGGGCCAGGCCGAGGTCGGCGGTCTGCAGGTACGGGAAGACGTCCAGCTGGTCCGAGATCGCGTACACCATGAAGAAGGACACGATGAAGTAGAGCGCCTTGACCTGCCAGTCGTCGCGGATGCCCGTGACCGCGAACAGCGGAATGAGCCAGACGATGTACCAGGACTGGATCATCGGGGACAGGAGCACGACGGCGGCGAACGCCAGGGTGAGACGGCGCATCAGACGGTCGTAGTCCCCGCGGAAGATCTGCCAGGCGACGATCCCGACGGCGACCAGCTTGCCGGCGTCGAACGCCCACTTGGCCAGTCCCCAGCCGTCCAGGCCGAACGCGTTGGAGATGGAGGCGACGACCAGGCCCATCAGGCCCACGGGCGCGTACCAGATCCAGATGCTGCCCGGGGCGGACAGGCCGTTGATCCAGCCGAAGCCAAAGCCGTTGACCCGGCTCATGAGGTACAGCAGGGCCAGGCTGATGCCGGCCGTGAGGCCCCAGAAGAGGAACTTGCGCGGCCAGCTGGCGTTCTTCCCCGCCCAGAGCAGGCCGATGAACGGCAGGAAGACGATCGTGATGGGCTTCACCGCGATCGAGAGCGTGACCAGCACGATTCCGCGGATAACCCGGCGCGTGGCGCAGTAATACAGGCCGGCCAGGGCCAGCCCGATCATGAGGGCGTCGTTGTGCACGCTGGCGATGAAGTTGGTGAGGAACAGCGGGTTGGCGGCCGTCAGCCACAGGGCCCGGTTCGGGTTCACCCCGTGGAGTTCGGCCAGTTTCGGCACGTAGATCACGCACAGGACGATGCCCGCCAGCGCGGCCATCCGGAAGAGCATGATGCTGCCCTCGGGGTTCACGTTGGTGGCCCAGACCACGAACTGCTCGATCCACAGGAAGAGCTGGCCGTACGGAACGGGCGCCTCGGTCCACATCTTGTCCGCGCCCAGCTGGAAGTAGTTGGACAGCGCCGAAATGCCGTTTTCGTACGGGTTGAACCCCTCCACCATGAGCCGGCCCTGGCCGATGTAGGCGTAGACGTCCCGGCTGAAGAGCGGCACGGAGAACATCAGCGGCAGACCCCAGGCCACGGTCGCCTGGAGCGTGGCCTTGCGGGCGCCGGGCCCCCAGACCCGCACGCGCTGGCCCAGCCGCAGCCAGGCGCGGACCAGGAGCATGCCGCCGAAGGCCAGCAGGACAATGGACAGGGCGACGCCGATGGCTTCGGTGCGCATCCAGATGAACAGCGGAACGCGGCGGAGCCCGGACACGGGGGCGAGCCAGCCGACGCCGATCGAACCGATCGCCATGAACAGCGATCCGAGGAACCCGGCAAGGATCGGGGACCGGGGATTGTCGACGTCGTCGACAGCACCGGGGCGGACGTCAGCCGGGCGGAGGTCGGCGGGGCGGACGTCAGCCGGGCGGAGGTCGGCGGGGCGGGACCCCGCCTCGCGGGTCTCGGTCGGACGGGAGTCAGTCGGGCGGGACGTACCGGCAGCCGTTTCCCCCGCCGCAGGCACAGGCGCCGTCATGTCAGGATCGTCCAATCTGTCGTGGGCCACTTTTCCGCCCGCAGTCGGCCGAATTGTCCGGCCCGGGGCGCGCCGGCTTGACGAAATACTTCGACGGCCGCGTACCCGAAATCCTAGCACCGGACGGCCCTGTGACGTCGGAACGGTAGGCTGGGCGGGTGCCTATAACTAACGAACGCATCGTCTGGATCGACTGCGAAATGACCGGCCTGGACAGCAAGAACGATGCCCTGATCGAGGTCGCCGCCCTGGTGACCGATTCGGAGCTCAACATCCTGGGTGACGGCGTCGACGTCGTCATCAAGCCCGACGACGCCGCGTTGGCCCAGATGAACGACTTCGTCCGGGACATGCATACCCGGTCCGGCCTCCTGGCGGAGCTCCCGGACGGCAAGACCATGGCCGAAGCGCAGGCCGTCGTGCTCGACTACATCAAGAAGTGGGTGCCGGACCCCAGGAAGGCCCCGCTCGGCGGCAACTCCGTGGGCACCGACCGCGTGTTCCTGGTCCGCGACATGCCCGAGGTGGTGGAGCACCTGCATTACCGGGTCATCGACGTGAGCACCATCAAGGAACTCTCCCGCCGCTGGTTTGCCCGGGCCTACTTCCAGTCCCCCGCCAAGATGGGCGGACACCGGGCGCTCGGCGACATCAAGGACTCCATCGACGAACTCCGCTACTACCGCGAGGCGGTGTTCGTCCCCGCGCCCGGCCCGGACAGCGCCACGGCGCAGCGGATTGCCAAGCACGTCATGGGCGACGGCCCGGCCGAGGGCACCGCGGCGGAGTCCACCCCGGCCGAGTAGCGGCACCGGGGACCGTGGCGCAGAAAAGTAATCTGCGCCACGTTTGGCGGAAATTTCGGTGAAAATCGCGAAAGTGGCAAAACCACCCCCAAACAACAGGTAAGCTATTTGTCGTTGCCTTTCCAGCCCGCCGGTTCGCCGGAGGGCCTGATACGGCACATGGTGGGCGTAGCTCAGTTGGCAGAGCGCCTGGTTGTGGTCCAGGAGGTCGCGGGTTCAACCCCCGTCGCTCACCCTCATGAAGGACGGCAGTGATTGTCCGACCTTTTCCAAAGGCCGCACCGGTTATCCGGTGCGGCCTTTGTTGTCTGTACTGGAAGGAAACGCAGTGAAGCGCAAGCTCTTTGAAGAAGACCACGAGATGTTCCGCGAGATGGCTGCCGAGTTCAATTCGCGCGCGGTGGCCCCCCACTATGCCCAGTGGGACAAGGACCGCATGATGTCCCGGGACCTGTGGTCGGCGGCCGGCGAGCAGGGACTGCTGGGCCTGGCCGTGCCGGAGGAGTTCGGCGGCATGGGCATGAACGACTACCGCTTCCGTGCGGTGCTGGACGAGGAGTTCGCCAAGAGCAACCACCTCGCCGTCGGCCTGGCGTTCCACCTGCACGACGACATGGTCCTCCCCCACCTGCTGGCCTACGGCTCTGATGACCTCAAGTCCCGCTGGCTGCCTGCCATGGTCTCCGGCGAAAAGGTCACCTCGATTGCGTGGACCGAGCCGGGCGCCGGCTCCGACCTTCGCGGCATCCGTGCCAAGGCCGTCCGCGAGGGCGATGACTGGCTGATCAGCGGCCAGAAGACGTTCATCGGCAACGGCATTTCCGGCGACGCCTCCCTGGTCCTGGCCCGCACCGACGGCGGCACCGGTCGCGGCAACCACGACTCGTTCTCCCTCTTCATGGTCCAGAAGGGTGAGGGCTACAACACCGGCAAGCAGCTGGACAAAATGGGCCTGAAGGCCTCCGACACAGCGGAACTGTTTTTCGACAACGTCCGAGTCCCGCACGCCGATCTGGTGGGCGAGGTGGGCAAGGGCCTGCAGTACGCGGCCGAACAGCTCCCCCAGGGCCGCCTGGCGATCGCGGTGGCGAGCTCCGCCGTCGTGCGCGCCGTCTATGAGGCGACCGTCCGCTACACGAAGGAGCGCAACGCGTTCGGCGAGCGGATCATCGACTTCCAGAACAGCCGCTTCGAACTCGCCGACATCCTCACCGAGGTCGAGGTCACCGAAGCCTACGTGGACCAGGCCATCCTGGCCTTCAACGCCGGCGAACTCGACGCCGCAGGTGCTGCCCGCGCCAAGCTGTGGGCCTCCGAGCGCGCCAAGTCCGTCACGGACCGGTGCCTGCAGCTGCACGGCGGCTACGGCTACATCCTGGAATACCCGGTGGCCCAGGCCTACCTCGCCGCCCGGTTGCTCACGATCTTCGGCGGCACCAACGAAATCATGCGCGACGTCGTCGGCCGCACCATCGCCGGCTGATCCGCCCGTCGCCACCAGCACCCGAGGAATCACCTGACATGACCGTCCTGCCCATCACGATCTGGGGCGAGCCCGTGCTGCACCGCCGGGCCGCGGAAGTCGACGTCTTCGACGACGAGCTCCGTACCCTGATCGCCGACATGTTCGAGACCAACGACGCCGCCAACGGCGTCGGGCTGGCCGCTCCCCAGGTGGGGGTGGGCAAGCGGCTCTTCGTGTACAAGTACGAGAACGACGACGGCGCCCCGCCCACCGGTGTCGTGGTCAACCCGGTGCTGACCCTCTCCAAGGTCTCCGGCGCGCTGCCGGACCCGGACGAGGACGAGGAAGGCTGCCTGTCCTTCCCGGGCGGCCAGTATCCGCTCAAGCGGGCCGAATGGGCACGCGTCCAGGGCTTCGACGGCGACGGGAAGCCGGTGGAATTCGAGGCGACCGGCTGGTTCGCCCGGGTGATCCAGCACGAGTACGACCACCTCGACGGCAAGCTCTACGTCAACCGGCTGGTCGACCGTTATGCGCGCAAGGCCATGAAGCAGGCCAAACGGAGCGGCTGGGGCGTCCCCGGCCTGACCTGGATGCCGGGCGTTGACCCGGACCCGTTCGGCCACTGACGCGTCCGGCGGGCTGCCGGCCAACGCGCCTGTTCTCCCCACCTTTGACCCGGCCGCGGCCAGGAACTCCGGCGATTCGCCCGACACGCCGTCGGCACCCCGCCATAGGTGGGGAATTTCCGTCAGGTCAGGCCGGGTTCAGGCGGTCCGGTCGACAGCGGCCAGAATGGCGGCGCCGAGCTCGGCGGGCCTGGTGAACTGCGGCCAGTGCCCGGTGGGCAGGTCCACGTATTCGACGTCGCGGACACGGCCGAGCTCCGCCACATACGGGTGGCCCTCGGCAATCATCCGGGTCAGCAGCGAGGACGGGAATTCGCAGGCGATGATGGTGGCCGGGACCTCGTAGCGGCGTTCGTCACTTAGCTGCTGCCGGTCCTGGGCAACACCGCGCGGCTGCGGCACGGCGCGGGCGCGGAACATGGCCCGCAGCTCATCGGTGAGGTCGGTGAGGTCTTCATCCTCAAAGAGTTCCCATGGCGGCAGCGGAACGGCGTCGCCGTCGGCCGGGAGCTCGTCGTTGATGACCCCGCCGTCGCCCAGCGGTCCGCTGTCCACATAGATGGCGCGGGCCACCCGGTCCGGCCGGGCGTCCGCCGCGCCATGAATGATGGCGCCGCCGCCCGAATGCCCCACCAGGACCACAGGCGCGTCGAAGGCATCGATGGCTGCAACGACGGCGTCGATGTGGGTGCGCAGGCCGATGTCCGCCCGCGGCGCGTCCGCCGACTCGAGCCCGGGCAGCGTCAGCGGGTGCACCGCGTGCCCCGCCGCCACCAGCGGGGGCGTCACCTCCGCCCACGACGACGCATCCAGCCAGAATCCGGGAACCAGAATGATATCCATGCCGGTACCCTACCTGCCCGGTCGGATCCGCGGCACGGGCTCCACACGGCCGGCAGCGTGTCCCGGACCGGCAGCGTGTCTTAGCCCGGACAATAAGCCGACCGGTCAGTCGTCGACCGGGTTTTCCAGGTTGGCCGCGTGGTCCGGAACGTAGCGGAAGAGTTCCCTGGGCGGCCGGGTGTAATTGATCGCGCGGGGCCGTTCCGGCAGCGTCACCGGTTCGGTCCGCACCTCGGTGTAGTCGATGCTGGCGAGCAGGTGGGCGATCAGGTTGATCCGGGCCCGGCGTTTGTCCTCCGCTTCCACCACGTACCAGGGCGACTCCGCCGTGTCCGTCTGGACGAACATTTCGTCCTTGGCCCGCGAATAGTCCTCCCACCGCAGGATTGCCTCCCGGTCCATCGGCGAGAGCTTCCATTGCCGCATGGGGTCGTCCAGGCGGGATTTGAACCGCCGCTCCTGCTCCGCGTGGCTGATGGAGAACCAGTATTTAAGGAGCAGAATGCCGTCCTGGACCAGGAGCCGTTCAAAGACCGGGCACTGCGCCAGGAAGCGCTTGTGTTCGGCGGGGGTGCAGAAGCCCATGACGTGCTCGACGCCGGCCCGGTTGTACCAGGACCGGTCCATCAGGACAATCTCACCGGCGGCGGGCAGATGCGCCACGTACCGTTGGAAATACCACTCCCCCCGCTGCCTCTCGGTCGGTGCCGGGAGCGCAACGATCCGGGCAAAGCGCGGATTCAGGTATTCGGTCACCCGCTTGATGGCACTGCCCTTGCCGGCGGCGTCCCGGCCCTCAAAAATCACCAGGACCCGCGCCCCGGTGCTCCGCACCCACTCCTGCAGCGCCACCAGTTCCGCCTGGAGTCGCAACAATTCAGCTTCGTAGAGGCCGGCGTCGAGCCGGGCACGTTTGCGCGCCGAGCGACCGGAACCCTTTCCAGGACCGTCTTTGCGTCCGTCTTTGTGCCCGTCTCTGTGCCCGTCGCGCCCCTTGCCTGCGCCGCCGCTGTCATGTGCCATGTTTCCCGTTCCCGTGCTCCGGCGTGGCGGTTTACCCTGCCGCGCCCATTCTCCGCCGGGCAACAGAACGGCGACAAGAGTCATCCAGCCCGGGAACCGTACCGGCCGGAACTCCTATGCTTGGGCCATGGAATCCCCCGCGCCGACGGCAATGCTGCCCATCCTCACGCTCACCGTGAACCCGGCCCTTGATGCCAGCGCGGTCACCGACCAGGTGATCGGCGAGCACAAGCTCCGCTGCCATACCGGTCGACTGGACCCGGGCGGTGGCGGGGTCAACGTGGCGCGCGTGGTGCACCGGCTCGGAGGGCAGACCATCGCGGCCTACACGGCCGGCGGTCCGACCGGCGAGGCGTACCGGCGGCTCGTCGAAGCCGAACGCATCCCCACCCTGGTGGTGCCGATCAGCGGGAGCACGCGCCAGAACTTCACGGTCGATGAGACGAGCACCGGCAAACAGTTCCGTTTTGTCCTTGAGGGGCCCGGGCTCAGCGAGCCGGAGTGGCGGGAGTGCCTGGCTGTGGTCGCGGAATGCGTCCCGGCAGGCGGCTACGTGGTGGCGAGCGGAAGCCTGCCGGAGGGCGTCCCGGACGACTTCTATGCCCGGGTGGCCCGCCTGGCGAACGAGCGCGGGGCTCGCTGCATCGTGGACGCCTCCGGAGCGCCCCTCGCCGCGGCCCTGGCGGAGGGGGTCTTCCTGGTCAAGCCCAGCCGGCGGGAACTCGGCGCACACTTCGGCAGGACGCTGGACAGCGAGGCGAGCCAGGTTGAGGCCGCGTCCTCGCTCGTGGCGGACGGGTCATCGCAGCACGTCGCCCTGACCCTCGGTGGTGAAGGAGCGGTGCTTGCGTCACGGACCGGCGTCCTCCGCCTGGCGGTGCCGCACGTGCAGGTCCGCAGCACGGTCGGAGCGGGCGACAGTTTTCTGGCCGCCTTCGTGCTCCGGATGGCACAGGGCCGCAGTCTCGAGGACGCGTTCCGGGCCGCGGTCGCCGCAGGAACCGCCACCGTGACGACGACGGCCACGGAGCTGTGCAGCCGGGCCGACGTCGAACGTCTCGAGTCCGAGCTCGCCGCCCAGGCATTCGCGCCGTAGGCGGCAGGAGCGCCGCAGCCGGACAGCCCCGGTCACTACGGGGTGCAGTTAGCGCGGGACGATGGTCTGTTGCCCGGGGCACGAGGCCAGGATCCGCTTCATTGCCTCCTTCTCCGCGGGCGTGACCCACAGCCGGTAGGCGGCCTTGACGGAAATCTGGCGGGCAACATAGTGGCAGCGGAAGGCCTTGTTCGGCGGCAGCCAGGTGGCGGCGTCGGAAGCACTCTTGTCCTGGTTGGCGGGGCCGTCGACGGCGATCAGATTGAGAGGATCGTTGGCCAGGTGTTCACGCTGCTGCGCGGTGAGCTGCCGGGCCCCCTTTTGCCAGGCGTCGCCGAGCGCCACGACGTGGTCGATCTGCACGGCTGCGCTGGTCTCGGCGCCCCGCCGGAACGGGATCTCGTAGCCCGTATACGGTTCCCGGAGGGTGCCGCCGGCAACCTGGCACCGGGAGCCGTTCACGAATTCCGGGGCTTCGAGGTCGCGGCGGAGGATGTCGTTGCGGGTATCGCAGCCGTTGCGGTCGACGTCGAGCCACGCCTGGCCGAACGCACTGCGGTCATAGGTGTCCTTGGCCGACCGGCCTTTGACCGCGAGTGTCTCGAGCACGGCGGCGGCGCCTCCGGCCGGGACGGCCCGGACGGACTCCACGGGCTTCATCCACCCGTCCGCAAGCACGGGGGCCTCGCGTGGACCCGCGGTCTGCGGTTCCGCGAGGGAAAACTGGCCGGCCAGGAAGAACCACGCCAGGCCGCCGAAGACGGTCAGGGACGCTGCGGCCAGGAGGAGCCAGGCCTGACGGGAGCGGCGCCGGGCGCGGCGGAACTCCGCCCAAGTGACGGTCACGGGGGCTGCCGCTGACGAAGTTGTGGCTGCATACCCTGAGCCTACGCGGGCGCTCCGACACCCGGGACGTTATCCCCAGTGGTGAGGACCAGTGGTGAGGACCGGTGACGCAGGCGCCCGCATAATCAGTGGCGCAGGCGCCGGGGCGTTACTGTTCCCGCGTGACCCGTTTGAGGTCCTCGTTGGCGAGGTCCATCAAATCCTGGAGCTGGTTCACCCGGTCGTCATTGACTTCGCCCGCCTGGCGTTTGGCGACGGCGTCGTCCAGGAGCCGCTTCGCTTCCTTCGCGTTGCTCCGCGCGACGTCCAGCGCGTGTTCCAGGGTGGTCTCGTGCTCAATAACCGGGTTCTGTTCCATGGCTCCATTGTGGTTCCCTTTCCCGGCCGATTCCAGTACATCGGCCGGGAAAGGACGAACGTGTCCCGGTCAGGGACGAAGGTTCTGCCAGCCGGTTAGACCTCGACGGGGAGCCCGGCGGCCTCGAGGATGGCGGCCGCGTCCTTGGCGGGGAACGACGGCGGGTTGACGCCGGCCATTTCCTCCATGACGCGGACCACCTGGCAGGAGTAGCCGAATTCGTTGTCGTACCAGACGTAGAGCACCAGGTTCTTGTCGTTGGAGATGGTGGCCAGGCCGTCGACGATGCCTGCACGGCGCGAGCCGACGAAGTCCGTGGAGACCACTTCGGGCGAATCAATGTAGTCGACCTGCTTGCGCAGCTCCGAGTGCAGCGACATTTCCCGCAGGTAGTCGTTGACCTCATCCTTGGTGGTGCCGTTCTCCAGGCTCAGGTTCAGGATGGCCAGGGACACGTCGGGGGTGGGGACACGGATGGAGCTGCCGGTGAGCTTGCCCAGCAGTTCCGGCAGGGCCTTTGCCACGGCCTTGGCGGCACCGGTCTCGGTGATCACCATGTTCAGCGCGGCGGAGCGGCCGCGCCGGTCACCCTTGTGGAAGTTGTCGATCAGGTTCTGGTCGTTAGTGAAGGAGTGGACGGTTTCGACGTGCCCGTGCACCACGCCGTAGCGGTCGTTGATCGCCTTCAGGACCGGGGTGATGGCGTTGGTGGTGCAGGAGGCCGCGGAGACGATCTTGTCCGAGTCTGTGATCGTGCCGTGGTTGATGCCGTGCACGATGTTCTTCAGCTCGCCCTTGCCCGGAGCGGTCAGCAGGACCCGGGAGACGCCGGTGCTCTGCAGGTGCTGGGACAGGCCCTCGGCGTCGCGCCAGCGGCCCGTGTTGTCCACCACCAGGGCATCGTGGATGCCGTAGGCGGCGTAGTCGACCGTGGCCGGGTTGTCCGAGTAGATGACCTGGATCTGGACACCGTTGGCGGTGATGGTGTCGTTTTCCAGGTCCACCTTGATGGTGCCCTCGAAGGAGCCGTGGACCGAGTCGCGGCGCAGCAGGCTGGCCCGCTTGGCGAGGTCGTTGTCCGAGCCGCGGCGCACCACGATGGCGCGCAGGCGCAGGCCGTGGCCGCCGCCGGCCTTTTCGATCAGGAGGCGGGCCAGGAGCCGGCCGATGCGGCCGAAGCCGTAGAGGACGACGTCGGTGCTGGTGCGGTCGTCGCCGCCGCGCTTGCCGACGATCTCCGCGAGTTCCTCGCGCAGGAAATCGTCCAGGCTGGCGCCGTCGCCCTCGGCACGGTACTTCTCGGTGAGGCGGGCAATATCGATCGCCGCAGCGCCGAGCTCCAGCTTGGTCAGGGCCTCCAGCAGCGGGGCCGTTTCCTCGAGGCGCAGTTCTTCCTTGCTCATCCGGCGGGCGAAACGGTGTGCCTTGAGGATGTTCATGGTGGACTTGTTGATCAGGCTGCGTCCGTGGATCGAGGTCACCACGTTGTTCTCGCGGTACAGCCGGCCGATCACCGGGATCATGGCCTCGGCGAGCGCCTCACGGCCCATCCACGTATCAAGACAAGAATCTGACGTCTGGCTCACAGAACTACCTTCCTAGAATCCACCCCATACGTCCTCGTACGGGGAAGTCGGCCGCCGGAGGGTGTCCGGTACCTTGGCGTCACCAGGGATTCGGTCCACCCCGGGCGCCTCACTGAACGCAAAGAAAATCCGCCGGCTGCGAACGCAGACCCGGCGGCGGAACTTCTACGTTCACCATCAATTCTACGGGCGGCCCGGCGGCCTCCGGTGCCCCGTTACGCGTGAAATGACTCACACACCATCCGGGGCCCTGGACGAGCCGGCGAAACCACTCACGCCTGGCGTCAGCCTGCCCGCGTCCTCGAGGATCATGTCGGCGGCTTTTTCCGCGATCATGATGGTGGGCGCCTGCGTGTTGGCACTGATCAGGCGGGGCATGATCGAGGAATCGACCACTCGCAGTCCCTCCAGCCCGTGGACCGTAAGCCGGGGGGAGACGACGGACTCATCGGTGGTGCCCATGGAACACGTGCCCACCGGGTGGTACGAGGTCCGTCCGTAGGATCGCACGAAGTTCACGTACTCGTCGCGGGACTCCACCCGTGAACCGTCGCCGATGTGCTCTCTCTTGATGAAGGCTGCCATAGATGGCTGCTCCATGATCTGGCGGCTCTGTTGCACGCCGGCGATCGTCATCTCGAGGTCGTAGTCTTCCGCGAGGAAATTCGGATCGATGAGCGGTAGCTGTGCGGGGTCTGCGGACGCGACCCGGACTGTTCCCCGGCTGAGTGGGCGCAGGAAATAGGAGTTCAGCGTCATGCCGAACCCGGGCTGCAGCGACGCTATACCCGGCTCCGACCTCGCTGCGGGCAGGAAGTGGAACTGCAGATCCGGGGTCGTCTCATGCTTGTTGGCATAGCTAAAGGCGCCGGCCTCCACAAGGTTGGACGCAAACGGTCCCGTCCGGAAGGCCAGGTACTCGAGGCCGGCCAGGACGGTCGCCGGGCGCACGCGATTGAACCGGTCCAGGCTGTGGTCGGCGGTGAGTTCATAGATGATGTCCAGGTCCAGATGGTCCTGCAGGTTCTTCCCGACACCTGGCAGAGCATGGAGAACGTCGATGCCGGCGGCTGCAAGGTCTGCCGGGTCGCCAATGCCGGAGAGCTGCAGCAACTTAGGAGATCCGAAAGCGCCGCTGGCGACTATGACCTCGCGCCGTGCGCTGTAGGTTCGTGCCACTCCATCTTCGACCGCCTGGACGCCGACGGCGCGTCCGTTCCTGATGACCACCTTTGATACCGACACATTAACGCGAACCGTGAGGTTGCGCCGCTTGCGCGCGGGTTTCAGGTAGGCGGCGGAGGCGCTGCACCGACGGCCGTTCCTGGTGGTGGTCTGGTAGAAACCGACGCCGTACTGCTCCGCGCCGTTGAAATCGTTGTTGTAGGGTAG
The DNA here is from genome assembly GCF_900104405.1 of Arthrobacter sp. ok909. NCBI lineage: Bacteria > Bacillati > Actinomycetota > Actinomycetes > Micrococcales > Micrococcaceae > Arthrobacter > Arthrobacter sp. ok909. The sequence continues at coordinate 93,677 of NZ_FNJS01000017.1, forward strand.
GCCGAACTCCCGGCCAGCCTGCACGAATGCCGCCGAGAGCGTGTGCGGACGCCGGGGGTCCGAGACACTAAGCGGCCCTTGGATTCCGTGGTGGGGTGCCGAGAGCCGGCTGTTTGACTCCGATCGGACGAAATACTTGGACACCTCAGCGGCGGTCCAGCCCTCGCATCCGTAGTCCGCGACCCATCCGTCATAGTCCTCGTCTACGCCCCGCGTGAAGACCTGGGAGTTGATGGAGCCGCCGCCGCCGAGCCCGCGGCCTTGAGGGAGCGGGATGCTGCGGCCGTTGCTGTGTTCTTGCGGAATGCTGTTGTATGCCCACTGGTACGGGCCTCCCTTGAGTCTGGGAAAGCCGGCGGGCACGTGGATGAACGGGTGGCGGTCGGATCTGCCCGCCTCGAGCAGCAGCACGCGAATTGAGGGATCTTCACTCAGCCTGCCGGCCAGGACGCTGCCACCGGTACCGCCGCCGGCGATCACATAGTCGTATGCTAGGTCGTTCGGCACTATGACTCCTCAACCATCACCGAATGCACCATGAGTTGAAACGTTCATTGAAGTCTCGGGTGCCGCCCGGATGAAGTCAAGGATGCCTCAAGGTTTCCTCAAGGTTTCACCATTGCAGGCGCGCGACCCCCGGTCCGCAGCCCGCGACGGCCGAATCCCGCCCAGAACACGGGGATTCCCGGCGGTGTGTGTGGATGGGTTGACCGATACGCCGGGTTCTGTGTTCCCGCGCTGTTGCCGGCGCGGGAGTAGCGGCCATCCATCTACGGACGCCGTTGCCGACGCCCTCCAGCGGCCTACCCGGACACTCGGGCGAGCAGCCCTCAATCGTGCCCTGTCTGGCCTTGCTCCGGGTGGGGTTTACCTAGCCTTCCCGGTCACCCGGGAAGCTGGTGGTCTCTTACACCACCGTTTCACCCTTACCTGCCTGCGGCCTGTGCAAGCACACGCCGCACGCAGGCGGTCTGTTCTCTGTGGCACTGGCCTGCGGGTTACCCCGAGTGGGCGTTACCCACCACCCTGCTCTGCGGAGCCCGGACGTTCCTCGAGCCACTTGCGTGACGCGCGGCCGCCTGGTCAACCCATCCGCAGTTCATTCTACGGTCTCGCCCGGCGTCGCCGCCCCACCGGAGCCTTTTGGGGCGCACGGTGGGAGAATGGGACCAGGATTCCTGCTAGCCAAGGAAGCGATTTCGATGAACTGGACCGCCATCTTCAGCTGGTTGCTCGCGCTCGTCCTGGTGCTTATTGTCGCCAGGATGTCGATCAAGATTGTGCGCCAGTACGAACAAGGCGTCCTGTTCCGGCTGGGGCGCGTGGTCGCGGTCCGGATGCCCGGCCTGCGGCTCATCATCCCGGTGGTGGACCGCCTTCAGCTGGTGAGCCTGCGGATCGTGACCATGCCGATCCAGTCGCAGGGCATCATCACCCAGGACAACGTCAGTGTGGACATTTCGGCCGTGGCCTACTACCGCGTGATCGACGCCGTGAAGTCCGTCGTGGCGATCGAGGACGTCGCGGCGGCCATCAACCAGATCGCCCAGACCACCCTGCGGAAGGTGGTCGGCCGCCACAGCCTGGACCAGACGCTGTCCGAGACCGAGCGCATCAACACCGATATCCGGGAAATCCTGGACGCCCTGACCTTGGCGTGGGGCGTTGAAGTGACCCTCGTGGAGCTCAAGGATATCCAGCTCCCGGACAGCATGAAGCGGGCCATGGCCCGTCAGGCCGAGGCGGAGCGGGAGAAGCGGGCCAAGATCATCTCGGCCGAAGGCGAGTCGATCGCGGCCGTGGCCCTCGGCGAGGCGTCCGACACGATGATGGCCCATCCCGTGGCCCTACAGCTGCGGAACCTGCAGTCGCTCGTGGAGATCGGGGTGGACAAGAACTCCACCGTCGTCTTCCCGGCTCCCCTGATGAGCACCATCGCCGAGCTGGGCGCCTTCCTGGCGCGCGAGGACCTCGCGGCCAGGGCAGGGACCGGGAGTGCGGCAGCGTGGCTGGCGGGCAACCCGGCAGCGGCACCGGGCGCGGCACCACCGGAGTCACCGGCACCTGTACCCGCGGAGCCACCGGCAGCGTCCCCGGAGCCCCCGGAGTCCCCGATCAAGGCCGCGTAGCGTCCAGGGCGGCGCACCCTGGGAACACACACGCCCCGAAGGTCCACAGACGGCCAAATGATCAGCCCCCTATGATCAGACGATGCAGAGGCCGCTGCCGGGACGCCGGAGGATGCTGGAACTTGGGGCCGGCCTACTGGGTGCCGCCGCAGTGTCATCGTGCGCCGGCCCGCACCGGCAGCGGGGCCGCCGGTCACGTCCGGTGAGCTGACATCCCGGGCAGCGGGCCCGCCGGTAAGATCGTACGGTGCTAATTCTGCTGCCGCCCTCGGAGGGCAAGACTCCCGCGACGGGCGGGGACGCCGCCGACTGGAACACCCTGAGCTTTTCCGTCCTCAACGGCGCCCGGGCCAAGGTCCTGGACGCCCTCGGCACCGTCAGCGCCCACGAGGACGCCCTGTCCCTGCTCGGCGTCGGCGCGTCGCTGAGTGCCGACGTCGAACGCAACACACGCCTGCACGCAGAACCGGCCGCCCCGGCCCACCAGGTGTATTCCGGGGTGCTCTATGACGCCCTGGGCTATGACTCCCTGACCCCGGCGCAGCGGAAGAAGGCCGACGCATCAGTCCTGGTGATTTCGGCGCTGTGGGGTGCCATCCGCTTCGCGGACCGCGTGCCGGCCTACCGGCTGTCAATGGGAACCTCACTGCCCGACGTCGGACGGCTCGCCTCGTTCTGGAAGCCGCAACTGGGCGATGCCCTGGCGGCGGCCACCGCGGGCGAGCTGCTGGTGGACTGCCGGTCCAGCACCTACGCCGCGGCTTGGACTCCCCCGCCGGAACAGACAGTCGCCGTCAACGTCTTCACCGAGAACGCCGGCGTGCGCAAGGTGGTCAGCCACTTCGCCAAACACACCCGGGGTGAGCTGGCCCGGCACCTGCTCACGCGCAGGGGCAACGCGCCCCGGACGCCCGCCCAGCTGCAGAAAGCGGCGGCCGAGAAGTGGGTTGCGGAACTCGTCGAGGGCACGGCCAGGAAGCCGCACACCCTGAACATCATCCTGCCCGGCTGATGGGAGTTGAGTTAGGAACCGCCTAGGCCCACTCGGCCGACCGGACCAGGATGCAGCCGGAGTCCGGGCAAAAGACGATGTCGTCCTCGGCGGCGGCTTTGATCTCGGCGAGGTCGCCCGGGCTGAGCTGCATGCCGGAGCCTTCGGAGGTGCCGTGGAACAGCCGCGCCGCACCCACGCCTCGCTTGGCCAGGGTCTTCTCATAGACCGCGAGCATTCCCGCGTCGAGTCCGGCGGCGAACTCGGCACGCTTGCCGCGCACCACGGTGGCTTCGGCGTCGATCTCGGCCAGCTGCTCGTCGAGTTCGGCGCGGATGGAGCCGAAGGAGCCCTGAATGTCGTCGACGATCTGCTGCTGCGCGGCCTGGCGGGCGCGGAGCGAGTCGAGGCGTTCGAGGACTTCGAGCTCGACGTCCTCGAGGTCGGAGCGGCGCTTGTTGAGGGAGACGAGGTCCCGCTGCAGGGCGACGAGGTCCTTGGACAGGCCTGTGCCGCTGTTGAGTTTGGCCTCATCGCGTTCGATCCGCGAGGCCACCTGCTCTACGTCCGCCTCGGCACGCTTGAGTTCCAGCTCAGCGTCGTGGACTGCCACCTTGGCGGCACCAAGTTCGCCGTTGGCGATGCCGAGGGCTGATTCCAGGTCGGTGATCCGGGAGTCGCTTTCAAGGCTTCGGCGGCGGTTGGACAGGGATTTGAGCTTGGCGTCCAGTCCCTGCAATTCGAGCAACTTCAACTGTTCCGCCGGTGCTGCCTTGGCCACTATTACCTCCGCTTGTTCCCTTCCGGCCGGAGCCGGGCACCGTACCGGCGCTCCTAAGACTCTAGTCCCCGCCCGGAGTCAGAATGAAGTCCCAGGGGTCGCTGTTGGTGGTGCTGACGCGGATCTCGACGTCGTGCCCCTGATCGGCGAGCACATTGCCCAGCGCTTCGGCGGCTGCAGGCAGCCACAGCCACTCGCTGGCGAAGTGTGAGACGTCAATCAGGTAGGGCCGGTCGTTGACCGCCGCTTCCCGGGCTTCCGACGCCGGGTGGTGGCGCAGATCCGCCGTCAGGTAGACATCGGCGTTGCTGGCCCGGACCTCCCCGAAGAGGGAATCGCCGGCGCCGCCGCAGACAGCCACCCGGCGGACCAGCCCGTCCCGGTCCCCGGAAACACGCACGCCGCCGGCCACCGAGGGCAGGATGCCGAACACGCGGGCCGCGAAGTCACCCAGGGTCAGGACCTCTTCAAGATCGCCGACCCGGCCGATCCCTTCCTCGGGCAGCCCGTTCGCGGCCGGGGTCAGCGGGGCCACGTTCTGCAGGCCCAGCGCATCGGCCAGGACGTCGGAGACGCCCCCGACGGCGGAGTCACCGTTGGTGTGCACGGTCATCAGCGCGGTTCCGGACTCGATGAGGCGGTGAACGGCTTTGCCCTTGGCCGTGTTCGCCGCGACGCTCGTGACGCCCTTGAGCAGCAGCGGATGGTGGGTGATGAGCAGCTCGGCGCCGAATTCGATGGCTTCCTCGATCACCTCGGTGGTGGGGTCGACGGCGAAGAGGACCCTGTGCACCTCGGCGTTCGGGTGGCCCGCCACGAGGCCCACCTCGTCCCAGTCCTCGGCCAGCGATTCGGGCCAGAGCTCCTCCACCGCCAGCTGGATCGCCCCCAGCGTCGCCGTGCCAGGGGCCTCCCCGGTGCCGGTAGCGCCGTCGACGGCGACAGCAACGCCGTCGGACTCAGCTGAAACATCGGTGTTCACAGGTTCCATACCCCCATTTTTACCCTATCCGCGCCCGGCCCCGTCACCTGTAACACTCCCGTAAGGTGGCTGGGGAATCATCGGAGGCACCGAACCATTGAAGAGATCATGAGAACTTTTGTCCTCGGCGGAGGCTGCTTTTGGTGCCTCGACGCCGTCTACCAGAAAACCAAGGGCGTCAGCTCGGTCGTTTCGGGCTACACCGGAGGCCATGACCGCAACCCCGACTACTACTCCGTATGCTCCGGAACCACCGGCCACGCCGAGGTGGTGGCGGTGACGTTCGACGAGGACGTCATTCCCGCCGACGTCATCCTGGACATGTTCTTCGCCCTCCACGACCCCACCACCCTGAACCGGCAAGGCTATGACGTCGGGACACAGTACCGGTCCTCGATGTTCTACGAGACCACCGAGGAAAAGATCCTGTTCGAGGACGCCATCGAACGTAACCAGGCCCTGTGGCGGCATCCGATCGTCACCGAGGTCAGCCGGCTGCCGAAGTTCCATGTGGCCGAGGATTTCCACCAGGACTACTTCGCCAAGTACCCCGAGCAGGGCTACTGCCAGGTGATCATCAACCCGAAGCTGGCCAAGGCGAGGAAATATTACTCTGCATGGCTTAATGCTTAGCTAGGGTCTGCACGCGCTCGTTAGGCTGACCTCAGTTATCCCTCTTCAAAGACAGGCATACATACATGGCACCGATCTATGACGATGTAACCCAGCTGGTGGGCGGAACTCCGCTGGTCCGGCTGAACCGGCTGACCGAAGGCCTTGACGCCACCGTGGCAGTCAAGCTGGAGTTCTACAACCCGGCCAACAGCGTCAAGGACCGGATCGGCGTCGCGATCGTCGATGCTGCGGAGAAGTCCGGGGCCCTCAAGCCCGGCGGTACGATCGTCGAAGGCACGTCCGGCAACACCGGAATCGCCCTGGCCATGGTGGGCGCGGCCCGCGGCTACAAGGTCATCCTGACCATGCCGGAAACCATGTCCACGGAACGCCGTGTCATGCTGCGCGCGTACGGCGCCGACATTGTCCTGACTCCCGGTTCCGAGGGCATGCGCGGGGCCGTGGAGAAGGCCCAGGAGATCGTGGCCAACACGGAGAACTCCATCTGGGCCCAGCAGTTCGCCAACGAGGCCAACCCGGAGGTCCACCGCCGCACCACGGCCGAGGAAATCTGGGCGGACACCGACGGCAAGGTGGACATCTTCGTCGCCGGCGTCGGCACCGGCGGCACCGTCACCGGCGTCGGGCAGGTCCTGAAGGAGCGCAGGCCGGACGTCCAGATCATCGCCGTCGAGCCCAAGGACTCCCCCATCCTCAACGGCGGCGCCCCGGGCCCGCACAAGATCCAGGGCCTCGGCGCGAACTTCATCCCCGATATCCTCGACACCAACGTCTACGACGAGGTCATCGACGCCACGCTGGAGGATTCCGTCCGCGTCGCGCGCGATCTCGGCATCAAGGAAGGCATCCTGGGCGGCATCTCCTCCGGCGCCATCGTCTGGGCGGCCCTGGAGCTCGCCAAGCGCCCGGAGAACGCCGGTAAACTCATTGTTGCCGTCGTCTGCGACTTCGGTGAGCGTTACATCTCCACCGTGCTGTACGACGACATCCGCGGCTAAGTCCGGCCGCTGCCCCACGATTCCCCAGAAAGGTCTTTGTGAGCTTCTTCGCAAGACTGAAGGAAGACCTCGACGCCGCCCGGTCCCACGACCCGGCGGCGCGGGGTTCTTTTGAGAACTTCTTCGCCTACTCCGGCCTGCACGCGATCTGGTTCCACCGCCTGACCCACCGGCTGTGGCAAAACCCCGCCCTGCGGTTCCCGGCCCGGCTCATCTCCCAGCTGGCCAGGTTCCTCACCGGCATCGAGATCCATCCCGGAGCCACCATCGGCCGGCGCTTCTTCATTGACCACGGCATGGGCGTGGTCATCGGCGAGACCGCCGAGATCGGCGAGGACGTCATGATCTACCACGGCGTGACCCTCGGCGGCCGCTCGCTCGCGAAGATCAAGCGCCACCCCACCATCGAGGACCGGGTCGTGATCGGTGCCGGCGCCAAGGTCCTGGGGCCCATCACGATCGGCCGCGACAGCGCCATCGGAGCCAACGCCGTGGTGGTCAAAGACGCCCCGGCCGAATCCATCGTCACCGGCGTGCCCGCCACCTGGCGCCACCGCGACGCCCAGCGCGAGACCAAACCCGCCGTCGACCCGGCCGAGTACCTGATCGAATACCGCATCTAGGCGGACTTACCCGGGGAACCGCTTGTAGATGTTCCAGAGGACGGCGTCGAACGCACGGTCCGGCAGCAGGTGGCGCAGCAGCAGGATCCCCCGGGCGCTGGCGCCCACCGGGTACCGCGTCCTGGGCCGGCGGGCGGTGGCCGCGTGCAGGATTGCCTCCGCGACGAGCTCCGGCCGGGTCGAGCTGGCGGGGTTGTCCGTGGTGCCCAGTGCGGCCGCCACCACCCTGGCCTGGGCCGCATAGGGGCCGCTCCCGGAACTGTCCAACAGGCCCTGCGCCGCAATGGCGCCCCACTCCGACTGCGTCCCGGCCGGCTCGATGATCGCCACGTCAATGCCGTGCGGCTTGAGCTCGAGCCGCAGCGAATCACTCAGGCCCTCCACGGCAAACTTCGTCGCGTGATACCAGGCGCCGAGCGGTTCGTACATCTTTCCCCCGATGGAGGAGATGTTGATGATTCTCCCCGCTCGGGCGGCCCGCATGGCCGGGATCACGAGCTGCGTCATGCGCGCCAGGCCGAAGACGTTCACGTCGAACTGCCGCCGCCCCTCGGCGAGCTCCACTTCCTCGAGCGAGCCGTACGTCCCGTAGCCGGCGTTGTTGACCAGGACGTCGATGCGGCCGTGCGCGGCCAGCACTTCCCCGACGGCGGCGCTCATCGAGTCCTCGTCCGTCACGTCCAGGGCCACCACGTTGACGCCGGAGGCCTTCAGCGGCTCCATTTTCTCCACCCGGCGGGCCCCGGCGTAGACCGTGAAGCCGGCCGCGGCGAGCTTCCTCGCGGTTTCAAAGCCGATCCCGGTGGATGCACCGGTGACGAACGCTACGGGCTGGGACATGGGCTGAACTCCTTGGCAGGTGTCGCCGGAAACACGGACGGCCGGCGCCTCCCAGAGTATCTGGAAAGGGGCCGGCCGTCCGGGGTCACGCTAGTGGGTGTCGACTGCCTCGATCTCGGACTTGTCCTCGCCCCAGAGGGTGTGGAACGTGCCTTCGGCATCGACGCGGCCGTAGGTGTGCGCGCCGAAGAGGTCGCGCTGGCCCTGGATGACGGCGGCCGGGAGGCGCTTGCGGCGCAGGCCGTCGTAGTAGGCCAGCGAGGAGGAGAACACCGGCACCGGGATGCCGAGCTGGACCGCGGTGGACACCACGCGGCGCCATGCCGGGAGGACGTCGGCGATCGCCTTGGTGAAGGCCGGGGCGAAGAGCAGGTTGGCCGGCTTCTCCGCCGCGGCGTAGGCCTTGGTGATCTCCTTGAGCAGTTCGGCACGGATGATGCAGCCGCCGCGCCACAGCGAGGCGATTTCGTCCAGCTTCAGGTCCCAGCCGTATTCCT
>NZ_FNJS01000073.1:0-1577 GCF_900104405.1 Arthrobacter sp. ok909
GGCTAGCGACCGGGTCCTCGGGAGCCACCGATGACCCCTACCGGATGTCCGAAGAGCCCCTTTGTCCCGCAGCAGGGCGGCGTGTTCGAGCTTGTCGGCATCGATCACGGAAGGACGTCCCGTACGCCGGCCGTGGCGGCGGCCACCGACCGGGCATGTGAGGCGCGTTCGGCCGCGTAGGTCCGCTCCATCTCTGCGAAAAGTGCCAGCATGACAACTGCCAGCTGCGCCATGGGACTTTCCGGGTTGGAAGTGTCGATAGGCAGGGGTGTGACTGTTAACCGAGAATGGCGGTCCTTTCACAGCTCGCTTTGGCGGTTTTCGCACAGTTGGCCTGGTGGATCTAATCGCTCCTTGGCGGGGGTTCCGTGATCGCTTGGTCTCGCCTTCAGGGAGGATAATTGCCATGCGGCTAGTCCTTGAGTGCTCGCGACCGTCTATAGAACGTTGCTCGGGACATTCCGAGATCGCGGGCAACCTGCGCAGCGGGCTCGCCGCCTTCAACCAGGCGGACAGCGCTTCGGACCTGACTGTCGGTGACCCGGCGGGGTCGGCCGCCAAGGTCCTTTCCAGCTTCGCGCCGTTTGCTGATGGAATCGGTAACGCGTTCGCGCTTGATCTCGTGTTCCATTTGCGCGAGAGCGGCCATAATCGTGAACAACATCGAGCCCATGGGTGTTGCGGTGTCGACGTCGCCACCGCCGAGATTAAGAACGCGTAGGCCCGCGCCTCTACCGCGGAGTTCGTCGGCGAAGGCGAGCATGTTCTGTGTGGATCGCCCGAGCCGATCCAGCGTCGTGATCACGAGGGTATCGCCATCGATTAGCGCGTCGAGTGCCCGATCGAACTGGGGTCGTGACGCTCGCGCCCCAGACACACCGTGATCAACATACAGGTCATCGCGTCGGACGCCGGCGGCCAGAAGGTCCGCCCGCTGGCGGTCGGTGGACTGCTGTCGTGTCGAAACGCGTGCGTAACCGATCAGTTTCGTCATGGGCTGCTCCGATGTGTCTCGTAACTAACGGTGAATACACCGATTCAACCAGAAGGTTTCGAGACATAGTTACGAGAATCGCCGTCTCCGGACGAATCGTTCTATTCCGGGAAAATCCAGGAACTGCCGGCCGCGCGTTCTTTCAATCGGTGAGACGTCTCATATCCCTAGGGTTCCGAGACGCATTGATGTGAAGCGTTTAGGGCACCGCACCTTCACCGGGCAGCATCGGGCGTGTCTTATGCGCGTCATCGAAGGCCCGCATGCAGGCCTGCTCAAGGGAAATCATCTGTACGTCGAATGGCACAAAGCAAGCACGACACCACCCAAGGCAAATCCACTTCTTTGTTAGTCAATTGCCACTTCCGCGGCTAGTTTCCCCCCGGAGCATAGCCTCCTTGGTGGCGCGTACCGATGCCAGGCTCTGACTTGAGACACCATGGCCTGTGGCTGCCAACGCCTCGAAGATTTCTAATGATTCCTGAACAGCAGAGAGTCCAACCTCCACTTCTATGTGAACACCATCGCAGATCTGAGCGACTGTCCATAGTGATCCTGCGAGGCTCGGGAGGTAGGCGGCGGG
>NZ_FNJS01000028.1:0-60348 GCF_900104405.1 Arthrobacter sp. ok909
TGCCGCAGCCGGTGTCTTGGTCGTGGCCGCTCGGTAGCTTCCGTTCTGAGTGGCGTGCCCGGCAGGGGCGGGGCCGTGGACTGGTAGGTGTGGCCGGTGGGGGTGGTGAGCTGGATCGTGTGTCTGGGGCCGGGCCGGGGCTGGGCGTTCCAGCCGGGGGTTTCTTTGGTGTGGTTGCAGGCTTCGCAGAGTCCGGCGCCGTTGGTGCGCGTGGTGTCTCCGCCGTGATGCCAGGGGATGATGTGGTCCAGGTGCCGGATCGGGGCGTCGCAGTAGGGGGTGCGGCAGGTGTCGTCGCGGGCCTGGATGAAGCGGCGGAGTCCGGTGGGGAAGAGCCGGGACCGGGAGTCCATCCCGACGAGGTCCCCGGTGCCGGGGCGGGTGTAGAGGCGGCGGAGCCAGATGTCCGGGGCTGGGTTCTCGTCCGGTAGCAGGATCTTGCGGGCCCATCCGGCGGGGACGGTGCCGTAGCCGGGGAGCCGGGCGGGTTCGGAATCGGCCTCAAGGAGGGTGCGGTCGGTCATGATGAGTTGGAGTTCGATGCCGGCGATCCCGCCGGGGGTGCCGGTGGTGCGTTCGACGAGGGTGTCGGCCATGGCCTGGCCGCGGGTGCGGGGGTCGCCCGTGGCGCGGAGGGTCTCGGCGTGCCGGGTCAGGGCGTTATAGACCGCCACGCCCTGGCGGACGGGGAGCAGGGCGGTGAGGCAGGTCATGGTGTCCGGGGCCGGGCGGAGGCTGACGTGCCGGTCGGTGGCGGCGTGCGAGGCGCGGTCGGTGACGGTGACGGTGCGCGGGTCGCGCCGGTAGGCGGCGGTGCGGGCCGCGGCGATCAGGCCCCGGTCCCCGGCCCCGGCGAGGGCGCCGGTGTCGGCGGCCAATTCCTCGTCGACCCCGGCCCGGTCGGCGGCGGTCAGGCAGGCGGTTTCGCGCACGAGCAAGGTGGCGCGCCATTCGTTGAGGTTCCCGGTTTCCAGGGCGGTGAGGGTGTGCGGCATTTCGGTCACGAGGGCTTTGGCCAGGCCCAGGAGGCGGCTGCCTTTGGCGGGGGATTCGCGCCGGGCCAGGGCGATCTGCGCGCCGACACCGACGCCGAGTTTTTCGGCCGGGACGCCCGCGGCGGCCTGCTCGCGGCGCTGCAGCGCATCGAAGGCCACCGTCAGGCGGGCCTGTTGTGCTGCCAAGGCGGACTTCAGGTCCTCCAGGTCCCGGATCTGGTCGATCAGTCCGGCGCTGTCTGTCGCGGGCCGGGCAGAGAGGCAGCAGTTACTGTGGGCGGTCGTCACATCAGGATCGGCGCCGCACACCGGCGTACCGCACGCCGCGGCACCCCGGTGTGCGGCGCGGCGATCCGCGGAGCTGAAACCGCCGCGAAGTGTGGTCGGAACCGTGTCGGGCCCCTGTTTGCCGTCCATGAATCCAGTGTCCCGTCGACCACCGACATTTTTGAGGAGCGCCAAACTTGCGGGTCGGTAAGCTTCGAAGGAACGCCCCCGCCCCGATCCAAGGAATCCATGCCGATCAACAGACAGTCACTGACAAAGGACGGGTTCACCGGATTCCGGCTGCTCGGGGAACTTGACATCAACCGGATCCCACAGAAACCCGGAATCTTCGCGGTGCTAAAGCCCGAAGGGTACCGCCCGCAGTTCCTGGCCAGGAGCACGGCCGGCGTCTTCAAGAAGAAGGACCCCACCCTGAAAGCGGAGACGCTAGGCGCCGAATGGGTCGACGGCGCCGACGTCCTCTTCGTGGGCAAGGCCGGCCCCGGGAGCAAAGGCAACCGCGGGCTGCGGCGGCAGATTCAGGAATTCGTCGACTTCGGTGCCGGCAAGCCGCCCGGCCACTGGGACGGCCGGCTCATCTGGCAGCTCGCCGCGGCAGGGACACTGATCATCGCGTGGAAAGAGCTCCCCGTTGAGCAGCTCAACGCGGCCGAGGCCGGCTATCACGCGGCGTTCGTGGAGGAGTACGGCCGCCTGCCGTACGCCAACCTGGTCCAGGCGCGGGTCAAGGGCAAAGAGTAGTCGCCAGCCAGACGCCGTCGCTATCAACAACTAAACGCCGCCGAACGTAAATCTCCCCGCTATCAGCGTGGCGGCCACCGGCATCGCGGCAAACTCCGCCTCGGAGGCAGTCAGCGGGTCGACGTCGAGCACCGCGAGATCCGCCGGATCCCCGACCCGAATCCTGCCCCGCCCGCGCGTTGACGCGGTGAGGGCCTCTTGCCGGGTGAGGGCCTGTTCGGCATGCCAGGGTCCGCGACCGTCCTGCCGGGCGCGTGCTGTTGCGGCTGACATGGCGGTCCAGGGGTCCAGCGGAGCCACCGGGGCGTCGGAACCGAGGGCGAGCCTGGCACCTGCGGCCACCAACGAACGCAGCGGGAAGGAACGGTCCGTGCGGCCGGGCCAGTTCGCCTCGGCCGCGTCGCGGTCATCGAGGGCATGCGCCGGCTGGACGCTCGCGATCACGCCCAACCGGCCGAAGCGGGCGAAATCGTCGTTCCGGACAAACTGGGCATGTTCCACCCGTCCGGCAATTCCTGCCGCCTCAAACGCGTCCAGCGCCACGCGGTTGGCCGCGTCGCCAATCGCGTGGACGGCCGGCACGAAGCCGGCCTGCCGCGCCCGGATCAGCAGTGCGAGCAACTCTACTTCGTTCACCGTCAGCAGGCCGTGGCCGCCGTTCGGGTACGGGTCAACGCAGTATGCGGTGCGGGTATTGAGCGAGCCGTCGATCAGCACCTTCAGCGGGCCCACCGTCAGGAGCCCGCCGCCGCCGGCGACCTCCAAGCCTGTCCGCAGCCCCTCGGCCACGGCCCTGTCCAGATCCTGCGGGTAGACCCCCGCTTCGACCCGGAGCGCATCGAAGCCGCCGGAGATCCGCCGCAGCCAAGGGTCGCGGTTCCACGTCATCTCGAAGTCCACGATCCCTACCACGCCCCGCGCGGAGGCGGCTTGGGCCGCCTTCTGGACCCAAGCATCCACCAACGTGTCCGGAGGCGTGCCGAGTTCGCGGGTCAGGGCAAACGCCGGTTCTTCCCGGAGCAGGCCGCCCGCGTCCACCTGCACGCCGTAGCGCCGGGCCGCCGCGGAGTTGAGCCAGACGCAGTGGAGATCGTGGCTGATCAGGGCCGTCGGCAGGCCGCGCGTCACGCCGTCGAGGAGGTCCAGACCGGGCAGGTCCGTCCAGACGGCATCACGGAAACCGACTCCCACCAACGTCTGGACTGTACCCGCAGCGGCGTCCACGCCGCCGGTCCCGGCGAGGTGCGCACCGACGACGGCGGCCGCCTCGCGTGCCGAGTCCGCGCCGGAGAGATCAAGCCGATTGGAGGCCAGGGCCCACTGCGTCATGTGGACATGCTCATCCCACAGTCCCGGAATGATGAAGCGGCCGTCCAAGTCGACCACCCGGGCGCCAGTTGAACCTCCGGGAGTTTCGGTTGACGGACTAATCGCCACCACGGCGCCGTTTCGTATATGCACATCGGAGCATGTTTCGTCCCCGGGCTGACGCACTGCCGTCAGCACCACGTCGGGGGCGAGATTGGGCGCGAGGCGTTGATCGAGCTGTTCAGCCATAGACAACAGGCTAGGCGTGGAACGCCGAAGGACCCAAAAACGCCACACGGGACTTTCGCCCCTTACCCCTGCATCGCCCACCCCCCCAAGCTGAATTTGGGGCGGTTCCTGCACGGCCATTGGGGGATGAACCGCTTGCTTATCAGTTGCACGGTCTCGCTCAAACCTTGGGGAAGGAAAAGGGCATTCTGCGCTTTCCCGCGTCGGCGGGAACAGGGCAGTAGACCAAAGCCAAAATGACTATTGCCAGCGATTTTTACCTTCTTAAGTCCACTCACGGGCGGCGCGGGAGCTCTGACCTCACGTGACCCACAGGCAATACGGAAACCGAACCAGCGCCTACTACGCGCACCCCTCGCATGGGGATCCCCGCATCAAAGTCCTTATTCGGATCGACGCCATGGAGCAGTCGGCGAGGGTCAACGTGCGGGGTGTCGTCACGCCCGCAAATATCCGGGCCCTCTATGTTGTCTGCCGCCGCGTTGCAGCCAAACTCCCCGGGTACGAAATCGTGGTGGACCTCGCCCACTCCCTTGTGACGGACGATGCCATTGAAGAACTCTACGAGCATGCCCGTCGTTCAGTCATGTCCTCCGGTATCGACGACTCGGTAACGCCGTGCCGGCTGCGCATCGTGGATCCGCCGACCATCCTCAAAACCAAGGAGCACGTATGAAAGCCCTCGTCTATGGCGGCCCAGGGGAGAAATCCTGGACCGACGTCCCCGACCCCACCATCCAGAGCCCTAGCGATGTGATCGTCAAGGTGGACACCACCACCATTTGCGGCACGGACCTGCACATCCTCAAAGGCGATGTTCCGGCGGTGGCCAAGGGACGCATTCTGGGCCACGAAGGGGTCGGCACCATTACGGAGATCGGCGCGTCCGTGACCAGCCTGAAGGTGGGGGACCGTGTCATCATCTCCTGCATCAAGTCCTGCGGGCACTGCGCCAACTGCAAGACCGGCCTGTACTCCCACTGCCTGGGGGACGAGGGTACCTCCGGCATCGGCTGGGTCTTCGGGCACCTGATCGACGGCACCCAGGCCGAGTATGTCCGCGTCCCGTACGCCGAGAACTCACTGCACCTCCTGCCCGAGGGAGTCAGCGACCAGCAGGCCGTCATGCTCTCCGACATCCTGCCCACCGGCTTTGAGATCGGCGTGCAGTATGGCCGGGTCAAGCCAGGCGACACGGTCGCCGTGATCGGCGCGGGCCCCGTGGGGCTGGCCGCGATCTCCACCGCCGGCCTCTACGGTGCCGCCACGATCATCGCCGTCGACCTCGACGCGAACCGGCTGGAGAAATCCCGCGAATTCGGCGCCACCGATGTGGTCCTCTCCAGCGATGCCAATTGGAAGGAGCAGGTGATGCTCCTGACCGACGGGCAGGGCGTGGACGTGGCGATCGAGGCCGTCGGCGTCCCGGCGACCTTCGCCATGTGCACCGACATCGTGCGGCCCGGCGGCAATGTGGCCAATGTCGGCGTGCACGGCAAAGCCGTGGAACTGCACGTCGAAAACCTTTGGATCCAGAACATCAACATCAGCATGGGCCTGGTCAACACCAACACCACCCCCATGCTGCTCAAGCTCGTGGCGCAGCAAAAACTCCCCGCGGACAGTTTCGCCACCCACCACTTCACCTTTGACGAGTTCATGGAAGCCTACGACACCTTCGCCCGCGCGGCAGAGACGAAGGCCCTCAAAGTGGTGATCACGGCTTGAAAGCCTTCATTGTCTACGACTCGGCCTTCGGCAACACGAAGGCCGTGGCCGAGGCAGTGGCCGGTGAGCTCGAGGGACTGGACGCCGCGGCCGTCCCGGTCGACGACTTCAACGCCGGAGAGCTGGCGGCGGGGGACCTCCTCGTCGTCGGCAGTCCCATCAACGGATGGCGTCCGACGCCGAAGGTCACCGCGCTGCTTTCGGGCCTCGGCAAGGACCGGCTCACGGGAGTCAGGGCGGCCGCCTTCGACACCCGCGTGCGCATGTTCATCCACGGCGACGCCGCCAAGAAGATCACGCATGCCCTCCGTTCGGGCGGAGCCGACATCATCTCCGAGCCCATGCCGTTCTACGTGGGCGGCACCAAGGGCCCGTTGCGCAGCGGCGAAATCGAGAAGGCTGGCAGTTGGGCAAAGACCCTCCTGACCTCGCTCGGTCGGTAGCGGCGCGGCCAGGCGCACCCGGCATCCGGAAGTCCTGCCCGACCGGGCTGGGCAAACGGACCATCTGAAAGGACGGCGGCCATGAAAGCAGGCCGGATTGTCATGCTGGTCCTCGGCGCGCTGTGCGCCTTGGTGGGGCTCGGACTGCTGGCGGGAGCCGGCGTCACGGGCTGGGCCAACTACCAGCAGCGCGACGGCAGGTACTTCGTCACGCCGTCGGAGCAGTTCTCAGGCGATTCCTTCGCCCTGACGACCCCGCGGCTGGACCTCATGACCGCAGGCGGCCTGCCCGAGGGCACCCCCGTGGACCTTGCAGGCAGCGTGCTTCTCCGCGGCTCCACCAACGAGCCCGGCAAAGAAATCTTCATCGGAATTGCCCCGCGGGCCGACGTCTCGGCGTACTTGGCCGGGGTCCGGCATACCGAGATTGTCGACGTCAGGTTCGATCCCTTCCGCACTATCTACCGCGACGTGGACGGATTCAAGCCCCCGGCCGATCCGGCCCAGCAGAGCTTCTGGGCCGCGACCGCCACGGGCCCGGGTGAACAGGAACTCACTTGGAACCTGCGCTCCGGAAGCTGGGCCGTGGTGGTCATGAATTCCGACGCGAGTGCCCCGGTGGCGGTAAATCTGCAGGCAGGGGCACGTTCCGACCTGCTGTGGCCGGTCTTCATCGGCCTGCTGATCGGCGGCCTTGTGATGCTGCTGATCGGGGTACCGCTGATCGTGCTGGGCGCAGCCGGCCTCGGCCGCGCCGCACGGCCCGGCCGAGGCGGGTCGGGCAGTGGCGTCCCTCCCGGCAACCCGCCGCCCCAGCCCGGCCAGCCGCATCCGGTGGGTGCGTACCCGCCCGGGGCCCCAGGGCAGTTGAACAGCGCAGTGACTCCGGGCGCGACAGGGGCCGCCGCAGCCCCGCCAGGGGCCGTAGCTGCCTACGCGGCCGCGCCGGGAACTCCCTATCCGGTGCCTCCGGGCGGCCCCTCGCACTACGTGTATCCGGCCCGCCTCAACGGCTACCTCGACCCGAACCTCTCCCGCTGGATGTGGCTCGTCAAGTGGTTCCTGGCCATACCGCACTGCATCGTGCTGTTCTTCCTCTGGTTCGCCTTCGGCATCGTCACTCTTGTGGCCTGGTTCGCGATCCTGTTTACGGGCCGCTACCCACGCTCACTGTTTGACTTCAACGTCGGCGTGATCCGCTGGAACTGGCGTGTCGCCTTTTACGCCTTCAGCGCCATCGGCACCGATGTCTATCCGCCCTTCACCCTCGCGCGCACCAACTACCCGGCCGACTTCGACGTCGACTATCCCGACCGGCTGTCCCGAGGCCTGATCTTCGTGAAATCGTGGCTGCTGGCCATTCCGCATTTGCTGATCATCGGCGTGCTGACCGGGACGGCGAGGTCATGGGAGCTCCGGGACGGGCGCTGGGTGCAGGAAGGCGTGGGCATCTCGCTCCTCGGGCTGCTGGTCTTCATTGCCGGCGTGATCCTGTTGTTCACCGGCCAATACTGGCGGGGTTTGTTCGATCTGCTGCTCGGCCTGAACCGCTGGATCTACCGCGTCATCGCATACGTATCGCTGATGCGGGATGAATATCCGCCGTTCCACCTCGATATGGGTCCCGTCGATCCGGGCGACATGCCGGTGCCGGCCTATGCCGGACCCCCGGTCGGGCCGCCAGCCGGGCCTTATGGCGGTCCCGCCGTCGGGCCCCCATCCGGGCCTTACGCCGGACCCCCGGCCGGGCCTTATCCGGGGCCCCCAGCCGGGCCTTATGCCGGCTCGCCAGCCGGGCCCCCAGCCGGGTCCGCAGCGGCAGCCCCGTATCCGGGCCCCGGTCCATCCCCGTATCCTCCAGTAGCGCCAGGTCCGGGCCCGGGCCCGGGCCCGGACCCGGGTCAGGGTCAGGGTCAAGCGACCGTGCCAGGCCCGGCACCCGATCGTGAGGCTCCAAGCGGTTCGCCCGGCGGACTCCCGTCCGGTCAGGCCGACGGGCCGGCTGGTGGCCAGGCGGGCTTCTACGGCATCGGTGGCCCTGCGGCCGCGGTCAACGCTGAAGCCCCCGAAACGCCTGAAATCCCCAAAAACCAGGGCGGCCAGAGTGACCCTAAACCGCTGGCTGGCGCCGGCGGTGAAGGGCCCAAGGGAGAAGGGCCCAATGGATAGGTGCCCGGGGGTCCTCCCGGAACCTAGCGCCGAGTCACGCTGGTGATGGCCCCGGGGCCGATCTGGTCCAAGGTATAGCCATCCGGATAGACGGCAATGTTCGCAGTGCCCGGGACTGCCACTTCAGGCTTGTCCATCATCAGGGCCAGAACGAGCGGGGAAAAGCGGCGGAGCGGGGCAGGTAGCCGGTTTTCCAGTGCCGGGACGGTGGCGGCCAGGAAGGCCGCACCCTCGGGGCTGGGGCCAAGGTTCCGGTCCTCGTATTCGTCCAGGAAGCGGCATGCGGCGTCGAAAGACGCGGGGACCGGTCCGAGGCCCATCCGGCGTCCAAGTTCGGAGTAGAAGGCGGTTGCGGCGTCCTTTTCCAAGGCGGTCAGCCGCCGATCGAGGGGACCGCGAAGTTGCGCCCTGCGCCCTGTCGCGGAAGGCCCTGTCACGGAAGCCGGTTCAAATCGAGCTGCTCTTCCGCAGCAAGGAGGAAAGTCCGCTCTCCCGGAGTCAGGGTTCCGTCGGACGCGAGCTCAGCGTCCCAGACCTCGACGATCATCCGGTGAAGCCGTTCACGGGCCGGTGCGGCAGGGTCGTTTTCGAGGACACGTTCGGGGCCCACATTCTGCAAAACCCGAGCCCTGATGGGTTCGACGCCGGCGAGGGTATCGGTCTCCCAACGGGCCTGCCGTTTGCGGATGATTCGACCGGCCATCGCGGGTACCGTCAGCCCCGCCCCGACGAGGATGAAGGTGAGCATCTCCACGACTCGGATGACGGCGTCGGAGGGGATAGGCACCGCATTGAGCGCCGGCAAGGGGATGGAGAGCAGTCCGATGGTGAACTTGATCGACACGATCAGGCCGAGGATGCAGCCGGCGCCGACCATGGTGAAGCCTGCCTTAAACGATCGCCGCATCCGAGGGATGTAGCGGAAGCACGCGATGGCGACACCGGAGCAGACCCACCCTATGAAGGCGATCAGTACGGCGGAAAACAAAGCTGCCGGCAGCCGGTTATGGTACAGACCCCAACTGTCGGTCGTCGTGGTGGGCCCCGATAAGGCGAAGAACACCGATTGCAGCACCAACGTGAGCATCAGCGGCAGCGTGCGGATCAGGGCCCGGCGCATGTCGGCCGGCATGATCGCTTCGAGGACTGCCCGCCGGAGATACCAGAGTCCGACGATCAATGAGGAATGCATGGCGAGGTTGGCGAGGTTGATGCCGCCGACGAGGTGATCCGCCGCGGCGTACACGGCTGGCGACATTAGCACCGAGCCGACACCGGCGAACAAGGCCGCAAGGAGGACGGTGTCCCGGCCGTTCCGGCCCATGGCCGGGATGCGGGCCGCGGCGAGAACAAACAGGACCGCGGCCGTGATGAGTTGGATCATCCGAACACGGAGCTAAAGTTCCCCGGTTGACCGCCCGAGCGGTCTTGTGAACGGCGGATGCGTGCGGCGAGGCGGTCTGCCAAGAGCTCCGCAGTGACCTCCACCTCATTGAGGAAGTCGGTCCGCCTGAGTGCCCTGACGACGCGCTCTGGATCGAGGTCCGGGAAGAATGTGCCGGCGTATTCGGGGGAGACGATTTCCTGCTCGTGGCGCAGGACCATGTGGGCAAACTCGTGGAGGACAATCTGCTGCCGGTGGACCTCGGAGGCCGCCCGTGCGTGCAGGATCAGGTCCATGTGGTCCAGCCCGAACCACAGCCCACAGACCTTGTCTGTTGCCCCTTCGATGGGGTTGATGACGATCTTGCGTCCCCGCTGCCGTTCAAGGTGTCCCTTGATTGAGGCGAGGGACACCGGCTCGGCAAGGAAGAGGCCGGCTTCTGCTTCCCGTGCCCGTGACCGGGCGGCGTCGTAATCCATGTACCGAGTCCTTGGCAGTTGATGGAGCGTCAGTGTGGCCGCGACCATAGTCGCCAAGCTTCGCCAGAAGCATATCAGCGCAGGTCAAAGCAGGGTTGGCGGCTTACTCAGGGCTCGTCCATATCCCCGCGCGAGAGCTGTTCGTCAATCAGGTCCCGGATCTGGAGCAGGGTTTCGGGGGAGAGGCCGTCCAGTTGGCGGGCGGCAAAGTTACGGACTTTGTTGGCCCGCATCGAGGCCAGCAATTCAAGCTGAGCCTCCACCCGGGGCGGAAGTTCGTCGTCACCATCGATCAGGTAGTTCTCGTTCACGCCGAAGAACCTGGCCAGGTTCTGCAGGAGTTCGACCTTCTTGACGGCGGGGCCGGTCCCCGATCGCATGTAGTGCCATCTGGCGCGGGAGAGGGGCGTCCCGGCGTCGGACATGGCATCCCTGACGTCAATGAACGTGATTTTCCGGCCCTCGGCCTCAGCGGTATCCAGGAGAATGTTCAGTTTGCGGGCGAGGGCTAGGCCCGGTGCGGAGGTCGAGTGGTCACTGCTCACAGTGGCTTCTTTCATCAAGCGAATATCGTCGGGCGCGGCTCTTCACGTGTCGTCAGTTCGCCTGCAATGCTAACAGATTGGACATGTCTAATCTGTTCCGGTTACGCTCAGGGCGAGGAATTGGACGTGTCCAATTCCTCGTTGGCAGGACGGTGTTAAGCCGTCAGGCACGGCGTGATTCGGCCAGGCGTAAGCATTTGGGGGGCTCCTGGCCGGGTTGCGGCGTTGCCCCTGCCCCTCCCCGGTGTTGTCCGGCGGCGGTCCGCATGGCTCCGGGCCTCTTGCCACCGACGCCCGGCAAGAACATAGTTGAGGGAATTCACGAACTTCGCGGCACTAGGCAGGCGACCATGCTGAATAACGGGCTTCCGGACAACGGCTTGCTGCACGGCAAGACCGCACTGATCTACGGCGGCGGCGGGGCGGTCGGCGGTGCGGTGGCCAGGGCCTTCGCGGCCGAAGGCGCGTCCGTCCACATCGCCGGCAGGACCGAAGCGCGGCTGGAGAAAGTGGCCCGAGATATTCGCGAGGCCGGCGGCACGGCGGAGACCGCCGTCGTCGATGCCCTGGACGAAGAGCAGGTGGATGCCTTCGTGAATCGGGTGGCGAAGAAGAGCAAGAGAATTGACATCTCCTTCAACGTGATCTCGTTTGGAGACGTCCAGCAGCCGCTCATGGACATTGATGTGGACGACTTCACCCGGCCCATCAGCCTGGCTGCGCGCACCCACTTTCTCACCACCCGCGCGGCCGCCGCCCACATGGTCAAACAGCGTTCCGGTGTGGTGCTCATGTTCGGCGGCTCAGGCCCGCAGACCGTCCCGGGCCTCGGCGGGTTCAAAGTGGCGCTCGACGCGATGGAAGGACTGCGCCGGCAGTGGGCCCTCGAGCTGGGAAAGCATGGTATCCGCGTAGTCACCATGGTGACCGGCGGCATTATCGAAACCATCCCGTGGCAGGCCGAAGGTCGGGAAGAGATCGTGGTGGAGATCGCCAGGACGGCCCATCTGAACCGCACGGCCACCCTGACAGACGTCGGGAACGTGGCCTCGTTCATCGTCTCGGATAAGGCGGCAGCCATCACGGACGCGACGGTCAACATCTCCGCCGGCGCAATCGTGGACTACTGACGCCGGCTAGGCGACGAGGTTCGCCGCCGCGACGTCCATGTGTTCGAGGATGGTTGCGCGCGCCAGCACCGCGTCGCCGGTCTCGATTGCGGCGACGATGTCGTGGTGCCGGTCAACGCTCATGTTCTTGACGGCCCGTTCGATCCCGGCAAACATGATCGACATCCGGATGGAGCCCTCCAGCGATTCCCAGGAGTGCAGCAGTGTCTCGTTTCCAGTCAGCCGGCACATCGTCCGGTGGAACTCGAGATCGGACTCGATCCGCTCCTCCAGGGTCCCCTCCGCGGCCGCCGCCATGGCGTCGATCGCCGAGCGCAGGGACGCGATCACCGGGATCCGGTCCGGCAGTTCACACAGCGTCCGGACCGCGAGCGACTCCAGCGCCGCCCGGACGGCGTAGATATCCCGGATTTCCTTGCTGTCCAGATGCCGTACGGACAGCCGCCCCCGCGGTCCGGCCGAGAGCAGCCCTTCCTGCTCCAGCTGCCGCAGGGCCTCGCGAAGCGTTCCCCGGCTGATCTGGAGCATGTCGGAAAGTTCGGTCTCCACCAGATGCCGGCCGGGCTCAAGTTCACCGCTCGTGATCGCCGTGCGCAGCGCGGACAGCGCCTGCTCGCGAAGGCTCTTCTTTTCGAGTCCGAGCAGCGGGGCTGTTGCTCCGGCCATGGCGTGTCCTCACTGTCAGTGGTCAACTGTCTACAGGTGGTGTGTTAACAGTTGATGGTACGGCACGCGCGCGGGACCAGCGGCTGCCGGCCCCGCGCGGTGACTCTTCTTCGGGCTCAGCCCAGTTCGGCGAGGACCTTGGCGACGATCCGCTGCACCGAAAGCCCGTATCGTTCGTGCAGGGTGGGCAGCGCCCCGGCGTCGAGAAACTCATCAGGCAGCGCCACGGGCACCACCCGCTTGCCGAGTCCCGCCGTGACCACTGCTGAGGCCACGGTCTCGAAAAGGCCGCCCACCACGCTGTGGTTCTCCAGCGTCACCGCGAGGCGGTCGGTGTTCAGCTCGGCCAGGACCGTTGCGGAGTCGAACGGCTTGATGGTGGGGGCATGGACGACGGCGACATCGACGTTGTGCGCGGCCAGCGCCTCGGCCGCCTGAAGCGCCCGCATGGTCATGAGTCCGCTGGAGATGAAGACGACGTCATTGCCCCCGCGCAGGACTTTGGCCTTGCCGAGTTCGAACGTGTAGTCGTACTCGTCCAGCACCGTGGGGACGTTGCCGCGCAGCAGGCGCAGATACGTGGGGCCCTCGCTGGCCGCCAGCTGGGGGACGGCCTGCTCGATGTCGAGGGAGTCGCAGGGATCCACGATCGTCAGGTTGGGCATGCCGCGGAAGATCGCCATGTCCTCGGTGGCCTGGTGACTGGGGCCGTACCCGGTGGTCAGCCCGGGAAGTCCGCCCACGATGTTGACGTTGAGGTTCGGTTCGGCGGCGTCCAGGCACAGGAAGTCGTAGGCGCGCCGGGCGGCGAACACCGAGTATGTGGATGCAAACGGGACCAGGCCCGTTTCCGCCATCCCGGCCGCCGCGCCGAAGAGCAGCTGCTCGGCCATGCCCATCTGGAAGAACCGTTCCGGGAAGGCCTGGGCGAAGATATGCATATCCGTGTACTTGCCCAGGTCCGCGGTCAGGCCCACGATCTTGTCGTTCTCCTGCGCGGCTTTGACCAGGGCATGCCCGAACGGTGCGGACGCGGTCTTCTGGCCCGGGTCCGCGAAGGACGCGATCATGGCCGACGTCTTCAGCTTCGGCGTTGCGGTGGTGCTCATCGTGCGGCCTTTCCTTCGAATCCTGCGGTCAGCTGCTCGCGGCAGAGCTGCCATTCGTGCTCTTCAATGCGCATGAAGTGCGCCTTTTCGCGGTCCTCGAGCAGCGGAACGCCGCGTCCCACTTTGGTGTCGCACAGGATCACGGAGGGGCGTCCGGCGGCGGCCGCCTGGGCGGCGGCGTTGTCGAACGCGTCCAGCAGCGCGCCGACGTCGTTCCCGTCCACGCGCTGGGTGTACCAGCCGAACGCCTCCCACTTTTCGGTGACGGGTTCGGTGCGCAGCACGGTGTCGGTCTTCCCGTCGGCCTGCAGGGCGTTGATGTCCACCATGGCGGTGAGGTTGCCGAGCTGGTGGTGGTGCGCGCCCATAGCGGCCTCCCACGTGGAGCCCTCGTCGAGTTCGCCGTCGGAGAGGAAGTTGTAGACCCGGGCGTCCGACCCCTGGTAGCGCAGGCCCAGGGCAGCGCCGACGGCGATCGAGAGGCCGTGGCCGAGGGAGCCGCCGGAGATCTCCATTCCGGGGGTGTAGGTGGACATGCCGGACATCGGCAGGCGGGAATCGTCCGAGCCGTAGGTCTCCAGCTCCTCGACGGGGATGATGCCAGCCTCGGCGAGGGCCGCGTAGTGGCCGATCGCGTAGTGGCCCGTGGAGAGCAGGAACCTGTCCCGCCCGTCCCATTCGGGATCGTCGGCGCGGAACCGGAGCTGGTCCGCATAGACAACCGCCAGCATGTCGGCCGCGCCGAGGGCCTGGCCCACATAGCCCTGGCCCTGGACCTCGCCCATGTTCAGGGCGTGGTGCCGGATCCGGAACGCGGCCCCCTCGACCCGCTCAAGGCGTGCTGCCTCGACGTCGGAGGCTTTGCCCCGGGCTGCTTTTTCCTGTGTGAGAACCACAATTCTGCCTTTCAAAAGTGACGTGACGAGCTGTTGCGGAAGCCGATGACGGCGTCCGGAGTTGGTACCTATGCGCTCACGTGGGCGGGGGTGCTTTTGGTGGCCTCGTCCGCGAACTGGCGTTCGCGCTTGCCCCAGGTTTCCCGGGTGGCGACGGCGGCCCAGAGGCCGATGGCGGCGTACGCGCCGAACAGCAGTGCCGGGCCCATCCAGCCGAAGCTGACGAACAGCAGGGTGGTGATGAAGGGGGTGAAGCCGGAGATCGTGGCCGAGATCTGGTAGGCCAGGGAGGCGCCGGAGGCGCGGGTTTTGGCCTGGAAGAGCTCCGGGAACCAGGCGCCCTGAGCGCCGGCGAGCGAGTTCTGGCACACGGCGTAAGAGATCACGAGGGTGGCGATGATGAAGATGAACAGGCCGGTGTTGACCAGGAGGAACATCGGCACGGCGAAGGCCACGGCGAACGCGCAGGACCAGATGTAGAGCGGGCGCCGGCCGATCTTGTCGGTCAGGCGGGCCCAGGCCTGCGTGGCGAAGATGCCGATCGCGGAGGCGATGCACAGCGCGACGAGCGTCTGGGTCTTGTCGGCCAGGTGCTGGCTGTTCAGGTAGGAAATCATGTAAGTGATGGACACGGCGTAGCCTGCGGTCTCGGCGATGCGGAGGCCGATGCCCTTGACGATGTTGCGCCAGTCGGTCTTGAGGACCTCCGTGATGGGCGACTTCACGATGTTGCCGCTGTCCTTGACCTCGTCGAAGACCGGTGACTCGGGGACCTTGGAGCGGATGATCAGGCCGACGACGACCAGCACGATGCTGGCGAGGAACGGAATGCGCCAGGCGAGTTCGCCGCCGAGCTGGACGCTGAAGAGGAACACCAGGTTGGCCAGCAGCAGCCCGACCGGGAAGCCGGCCTGGACCATGCCGGTGTACTTGCCCTTGGATTTCCACGGCGCGTGTTCGTAGCTCATGAGGATGGCGCCGCCCCACTCCGCGCCGAAGGCCAGGCCCTGGACGATGCGGACGAACACCAGCAAAGCAGGAGCCATCAGGCCGACCTGGCCGTAGGTGGGAAGCAGGCCGATGACGAAGGTGGCGACGCCCATGAGGATCAGGGAGGCCACCAGGACGGGTTTGCGGCCGAGCTTGTCACCGAGGTGGCCGCCGATGATGCCGCCAATGGGACGGGCCGCGAAGCCCACGCCCAAGGTGGCGAAGGCGGCCAGGGTTCCGGTCACCGGGTCGCCCGTGGGGAAGAAGGCCGTACCGAAGTACAGGGCTGCCGCCGTGCCGAAGCCGATGAAGTCATAGGTTTCGATAACTGCGCCAACGCTGGAGCCGATCGCGACGCGCCGGGCGTCCTTCGTGCCATGCACGGGGCCTCGCATGGTGAGAGCTTCGTTGCTCATGTCAATCCCTTTCGAAGAGAGCTGCCGACGCTTTAGCGCCAACACTGTCGACTGTTAACAGATGATACGCCAGTGTGACCCGCGACATAAGTAATGTCAACAGTCAACTTCAAAGGTTGACTGTTGACAGTCGACTTTGTAGTGTGGTCCGTATCACCACCGCCCTCGGGGCACGACCAGAGGATCAACGACGATGTTCAATTCCCGACTCGGCTGCTCGTCCATCAGCTTCCGCCACCAGGACTTGCCCACGGCCCTGCGCACCATCAGCGGCCTGGGTTTCGAGGAAATCGATCTCGGCGCCCTCCCCGGCGTGTGCGACCACGTTCCCTACGACCTCGACCCCGCTGCCGTCGCCGCCGTGACGGCCGACGTCGTTGCCTCCGGGCTGCGGGTCCGTTCGGTCAACGGAGACATCGGTGACCTGAACGCCGTGCTCGACGCCGACGCGCAGTCCGCCCGGAACCGGCACCTTGACGCCCTCCTCACCCTGGCGGCCGGAATTGGTGCCAAGGCCCTTGTCCTTCCCTGCGGCGCCCTCGGCCACGAGCCCGTCCGCAGCATCGACGAGGACCTGGACACCATTGCCGTTCAGCTCATCCGGGCCAGGGGGCGCGCCGACGAGTTCGGCGTCGAGCTCTGGACTGAGTCACTGCACTTCCTGCGCTTCTGCTGGAACCTGGAGCGCGCGGAACTGCTGGCGGAGCGGCTGGCCGGATCCGGCGTCGGGATCGTCATGGACTTCAGCCACATCGTGGCCGCCGGCGAGGACCCGCTGCACTACCTTGAGCGGCACCGGGGCCGGGTTGCCCACGTCCACCTGCGCGATGCCGTGCCGGGAAACATCAACCTCAGCATCGGCAACGGCGACGCAGATTTCGCCGCCGGCCTGAGCGCACTCGCTGCCCACGGCTACGCCGGCCACTTCTCCCTGGAGCTGGAGACCCGCGACGTCACCCACGACGAACGCCCGGCAGCAGCCGCCAAGGCCGCCAGCTTCATCACAGACCTCATCTGACCCATCGATTGCTCCGAAACGGCCGTTTTGGACCGCCAAAACGGCGCTGTTGGAGCAATCGATTTCATCAAAGAGCTACAACACCAACTCCAAGGAGCATCATGAGCACCACCATCCAGCGCACCGCCGTCCTCACCGGGGCAACCTCGGACCGTGGCATCGGCATCACCACCGCACGCCGTTACGCCAACCAGGGCTGGGCCGTGGTGATCCTGGACCTCGACGGCGAGAAGTCCGCCAAGGTCGCCGCGGACATCGGCAACGAATTCAACGTTCCCGCCTTCGGCCACGAGATCGACGTCGCCAACGAGGACTCCGTCAACGCCGCCTACCAGGCCGTGGCCGCCGAAGTCAGCGCCGGCAACCTGCCCGCCGTCGGCGCCCTGGCCAACATCGCCGGCATCACCTCGCCGGTGCCGTTCCTGGAAACCACCCTGGAGCTCTGGAACAAGGTCATGGCCGTGAACGCTACGGGTACCTACCTGGTCACGAAGGCGTTCCTGCCGGCCATGATCGCCAGCGGCTGGGGCCGGATCGTGAACATGTCCTCGGTGTCCGCCCAGCGCGGCGGCGGCGTCTTCGGCAAGGTCCCCTACTCCGCAGCCAAGGCCGCGATCCTGGGTTTCACCAAGGCCCTGGCCCGTGAGCTCGGCAGCACCGGTGTGACCGTCAACGCCATTACCCCCGGCGCTGTGGACACCAACATCCGCGTGGGCAGCACCGAGGAGCAGGAAGCGGCCATCAACGCCGGTATCCCGCTCGGACGCAACGCCAGCACCGAGGAAATCGCTGCCGTCATCACCTTCCTGTCCTCCGAGGAGTCCGCCTACCTCACCGGAACCACCATCGACATCAACGGCGGAAGCCACATCCACTAGCAGCCTCAACGTCTATTGGACAGAGCGGCAGACGACCGAGTTCAGCTGAGAGAGCCCATCATGACAAGAATCTTTAACGACCCGTCCGATTTCGCCGAGGAAGCCCTCGCCGGCTTCTGCGACGTCCATGCCAACCTGGTGCGCCAGGTGCCCGGCGGCGCCGTCCGCAGGCACCGGCCCCGCCAGCCGAAGGTGGCCGTCCTGGCTGGCGGCGGCTCGGGGCACTACCCGGCCTTCGCCGGGCTCATCGGCACCGGCATGGCCGACGGCGCCGTCGTCGGAAACATCTTCACCTCGCCGTCCGCGCAGCAGGCGTATTCCGTTGCCAAAGCCGCGGACAGCGGCGCCGGTGTGGTGTTCACCTACGGCAACTACGCAGGCGACGTCATGAACTTCGGCCTGGCCAGCGAACGGCTGGCCGCCGAAGGGATCCAAGTGGACAACGTGCTCGTGATGGACGACATCGCCAGCGCACCGGCGTCGGAAGCCGGCAAGCGCCGCGGCATCGCCGGCGACTTCACCGTCTTCAAGATCATGGGCGCCGCCGCCGAGGCCGGCGAGACTCTGCCCGAGGTTGTCCGCCTGGGCCGCAAGGCCAACGACCTGACGCGCAGCATCGGCAGCGCCTTCAGCGGCTGCACCTTTCCGGGCGCCGACGCTCCGCTGTTCACGCTGGAGGACAAAATGATGGGGCTCGGCCTGGGCATCCACGGCGAGCCCGGACTGTTCGACACCGAACTGCCGCCGGCGCGGGAGCTGGGCGAGGAACTGGTGGCGCGCGTGCTTGCTGAGACGCCGCACGGTGCTGGCCGGCGGATTGCTGTGCTCCTGAACGGGCTCGGCTCCACGAAACAGGAAGAGCTCTTCGTGCTGTGGCTGACCGTCGCCCCGCTGCTTCGCGCCGCAGGCTACACACTGGTGATGCCGGAGGTCGGCGAGCTCGTCACGAGCCTGGACATGGCCGGCGTCTCACTGACCGTCACGTGGCTCGATGACGAACTCGAACCGCTCTGGACCGCTCCCGCCGAGACCCCTGCGTACCGGCGGGGCAACGCAGCCCTCCCCGGCGGCGCGGCGGAGGAGCCGACGCCGGACGAGGACACCACGGCACCGGAGACCTTCACCGCGGCCCACGCTTCACGTGATTACGCGCTGCGCTGCATCGCCGCCCTGACGGCGGCCCGGGACGCACTCCACGACGCCGAGAAATCCCTCGGCGACCTCGACGCCATCGCCGGTGACGGCGACCACGGGCGGGGGATGGTCCGCGGCATAGACGCGGCCTGTGCCGCCGCCTCGGACGCTGCGTCCCGCGGCGCCGGAGCCGGCGCCGTCCTGGCCGCCGCCGGCGATGCCTGGGCCGACAACGCCGGCGGCACCTCCGGCGTGCTGTGGGGTGCCGCCCTGCGGGCCTTCGGTGAGTCCCTCGGCAACGACCACGCGCCCGGGGCGTCCCAGCTCGCAGCGGCCGTGGCGGCTTTTGCCGCCCGGATCGCGGAGCTCGGCAAGGCCGACGTTGGCGACAAGACCATGGTGGACGCGCTTGTCCCGTTCACCGAGACCTTCAGCCGGCTGGCCGGCGAAGGCGCCGGCGCGGATGCCGGCTGGGCAGCAGCGGCGCGCGAGGCCACCGCCGCGGCGCAGGCCACCGCGGCCCTGCGCCCGCTCAAGGGGCGCGCCCGCCCCCTGGCCGACAAGAGCGTGGGGACGCCGGACCCGGGGGCCACGTCCCTGGCCATGGTGTTCGGCGTGTTCGGTCCACACCTCGCCGGTGTGCGGCAAGCGGCCGGAGCACGCTCATGAGCCCGGCAGGCATCCGGCTCATTGTCGGCGCGGACGAAGCCGGCGTGGACTACAAGGACCAGATCATGGCGGACCTCCGGACCGATCCACGGGTCGCGGAAGTCATCGACATCGGGGTCAACCGCGACGACGCCCCGGAGCAGTTCACCAAGCCCTACCCGTACGTGGGCATCGCCGCGGGGGAACTGATCCGGGACGGGCACGCAGACCGGGCCATCCTGTTCTGCGGCACCGGAATCGGCGTCGCCATTGCCGCCAACAAGGTGGACGGCATCCGGGCCGCGACCGCCCATGACTCCTTCAGCGTGGAGCGTTCCGTGCTCTCCAACGACTGCCAGGTCCTCACCATGGGCCAGCGTGTTGTGGGGCTGGAGCTGGCACGGCGGCTCGCGCGGGAATGGATCGGCTACACCTTCGATCCCTCGTCCGCCTCCGCGGAGAAGGTCAAGGTGCTCACCGACTTCGAGGGATGCTGAGGGTCTTCCAAGGTAAGGCGCTTATCATGAGCCAGTGCCACCCCTTGATGTAGTCCTCACCGCCTGGCAGATCGACTGGGCCGCCGCTGCCCTCATCAGCGCTTCGGCGGTGCTCTACGCCCTCGGCCTGAAGGCCGCGGCGGCGCGGGGGCACCGCCAGCCCGTGTGGCGGACATTGGCGTTCTATCTCCTGGGCCTGGGGTTCCTGACAGTGCTGACGTGCGGGTTCCCCGGCGTCTACAGCGCCCAGCTCCGGTGGGCCTTCACGCTCAAGATTTCCCTGATGCTCTTCGTGGTGCCGCTGCTGGTCGGCCTGGGAAAACCCATCTCCCTCGCGCGCGCAGCCCTGCCGCCGCGGGGCGTGACCCGGCTGAACAATGTACTCGCGCACCGCGCCGTGCGGTTTGTGAGCAACTCCATGGCCGCCCCGCTCCTTGGCCTTGCCCTGTTCTCCACCTTCCTCACGCCGGCGTTCTACACCCTCCGTACTGCGCCGTTGGCCGAGTCGCTGCTGACCGTCGGGGTTCCGCTGCTGGGCATGCTGATGGCCCTGCCGATCATCGAGGAAGCGGATTTCCGCCGGTCCAGCGCGTTCTTCATCCTGGAATTCGTGTTTGTCTTCATTGAGCTGCTGGTCGACGCCGTTCCGGGGATCCTGCTGCGCCTCAACGGCCAGGTACTGGATCACGTCACGACGCGGCAGTCTTCAGTGGGCTGGTTTCCCGACGCCCTGCGCGACCAGCAGCTGGCGGGCGACGTTCTATGGTTCATCTGCGAGATTGTCGATTTGCCGCTCATCATCCTGATGTTCATCCGCTTCTCGCGTAGCGACAAACGCGAGGCCCGCGGCTTCGATGACCTCACGGACGCGCAACTCGACGAACTGAACGCCGAGCACCTGGGACGCGGCCGCTAGGTCCCGGCCCCGGGCCGCCGCACGCGGTTTACTGCTCGACGGTGACCTTGATCCGCTGGACCACGTTGTTCCCCATCCCCTGGTAGTTCCACACCGGCTCCAGCGGCTGCACCGCGCCGCTGGCATCGGTGGCGCGGCAGATGAGCTCGTGTTCGCCCGGGTCGGCCACCCACGGCATTGACCAGGCGCACCACGCGAACGGCGCGGGCGGGTGCTCCAGATGGGCCGGCGCCCACTTACCGTCGATCCCGACGTCGACGCGCTGCACGGCGCCCTGCCCGGACCAGGCCCGGCCGGTCAGCAATACCGGCCCCGGGGGCAGGATCCGGCTGCGGCTGAAAAAGTCCGGAACGCCCGGCGGAACCATCAGCGAACGGACCTTCATCCACGTCACGGGAGTGCCGGCGTCGTCCGCGTCCTTCTGGTAGCGGTACGCCACGGCCTGCTGGAAACCGTCGTAGGGCCTGGTCAGGACCTTGATCGAGGACAACCACTTCACGCTCGCCATGCCGTACCAGCCCGGGACCACCAGGCGGAGCGGATAACCGTGCTGCGGCGGCAGCTCTGCGCCGTTCATCCGGTAGGCGAGCACGACGTCGGGCCGCAGGGCCTCCTCGATCGGCAGGCTCCGGGCGAACTGCTGGCGGACGCCGCCCTGGACCCCGGCGTCCGCTCCGCTGAAGAGCACCTCCACCGCGTCGTCCTCTACGCCGGCCTGGGTCAGCAGATAGGCGAGCGGGACGCCGGTCCACACAGCGGTGCCTACTGCTTCCAGGACCCACGGCTGGCTCAGCGGGCGGGGCCGCAGGAGGGACCGGCCGTTGCCAGCGCATTCGAGCGTGACCGGGATGGTGATGCTGGGAGCCCGAAGCAAGGCCCGGAAGCTCAGCTCCAGGGACCGCTGCACGGCGCCGCCGATCTGCAGGTGCCAGTGGTCGGTATCGATGAACGGGATGTCGAAGTGGGTGAGCACATAGTGCAGCCCCGGCGGTGTGGTGTCCTTTCGAAGGGCTTCGAGCGGCATCGAATGGTTCCGCACGGCGAGCTGGAGCTCCTCCGCTGTCAGCGGGCCGTGGGTGGGTTCGCCGGAATGCGGGCGGGCTTTCCCGGCCTGCCGGCGCGGACTCTTCAGGACAGCGGAGTGTCGGGACATTTGCTTTGGCATGGCGCGCTGCGATTCTTATGAAGGACCAGCCCGTTTTTGGCCGGTGTCACCTGAATTCAGGTCTACGCCGTGCCCCGGACGCCGTCAATACTGGGTTCTGTAAGTCCAGTGCCGCGGCCTACAGCGTGTGGGCCTCCGCCAGGAACTGCTCGAGGCTCAGCGGTTCGCGGCCCGTCAGCTCGTGCACGGCGGAGGTGGGGCCCGCCAGTTCGCCGGCCGCGATGGCCGTGTATGTGCTCACCCAGGCGTCCACCTGCCACGGCGGTGCACCGTAGGAGGCGCGGGAGGCATAGGCCTCCTCCAGGGTTTCGTTGTGGAAGGTGATGGTCCGGCCGGTTCCGGCGGTCAGGAGTTCCGCGCCGCGGGCCAGCGAGATGTCCTCCGGACCCGTGAGATCGTAGGTCCGTCCCACGTGCAGGACCGGGTCCCGCAACACAGCGACGGCCGAGCGGGCAATATCCGCCCGCGCGACGGCGGCCATCACGCCGTCGCCCGCGGGACCGCGGATGACGCCGTCGTCCCCGGCCAGAAGCGGCAGGAAGTCCAGGTAGAAGTTGTCGCGCAGGAACGTGTAGTCCATGCCGGAGGCCTTGATCCGCTCCTCCGTCGCGAAGTGGTCCCGGCCCAGGGTGAACGTGGCGTCCGGCGCCGCCCCGAAGAATGAGGTGTACACAATGTGCCGGACACCCGCGGCGGCCGCCGCATTGACGAAGGCGTAGTGCTGTTCCAGCCGGTCCTCGGCCTCGGCGGCGGAGACCATGAACAGCGTCGTCGCACCGGCCAGGGCCGCCTTCGCCTGTTCCCGGTCGGCGTACGTGGTCACAAACGGGACGGCGCCTTCGAGCTCAGGCGCCCGCGCGGCGTCCCGCACCAGCAGCCGCTGTTGGCTGCCGGCCCGTGCCAGCAGCCGGGCCACCAGGCCGCCCAGGTGGCCGGTGGAA
This sequence comes from Arthrobacter sp. ok909, assembly GCF_900104405.1. Classification (NCBI taxonomy): domain Bacteria; kingdom Bacillati; phylum Actinomycetota; class Actinomycetes; order Micrococcales; family Micrococcaceae; genus Arthrobacter; species Arthrobacter sp. ok909. The sequence goes on from NZ_FNJS01000028.1 coordinate 22,734, forward strand.
CCGGTGACGGCGAGCTCGGGGGCGTTGGTCATGGCCCTAGGCTTCGCGGGAGGCCGGCGACTTGGTCTGCGCGGGGTCGCGTTCGGCCAGGGCTCCGATGACGCCATCGATCTTGTCCATGATCGCCGGGTCCAGCGTGACGCCCGCGGCTGCCACGTTCTTCTCGATCTGCTCCGGCCGGGACGCGCCCATGATGGCCGAGGCGACGTTCTTGTTCTGCAGCACCCAGGCAATGCTGAGCTGGGCCATGGTCAGCCCGGCCTCATCTGCGATCGGCTTGAGCTGCTGGACGCCGGTGAGGACCTCGTTGGACAGCCAGCGCTCGATCATCCGCGAGCCGCCCTTCGTGTCCGTGGCGCGGCTGCCTTCGGGAGCCGGCTTGCCGGGGTGGTACTTGCCGCTCAGCACGCCCTGCGCCATGGGGGACCAGACAATCTGGGACAGGCCCAGCTCTTCCGACGTCGGAATCACCTCGGCCTCGATCACCCGCCACAGCATGGAGTACTGCGGCTGGTTGGAGATCAGCTGGAAACCGAGTTCCTGGGCAAGGGCATGGCCGTCGCGGATCTGGTTGGCCGTCCACTCGCTGACCCCGATATACAGGGCCTTGCCCTGCCGCACGATGTCGGCGAAGGCCTGCATGGTCTCTTCCAGCGGCGTTTCGTAGTCGTAGCGGTGGGCCTGGTAAAGGTCCACGTAGTCGGTCTGCAGCCGCCGGAGCGAGCCGTTGATGGCTTCCATGATGTGCTTGCGGGACAGGCCGAGATCGTTGTGGCCTTTGGGGCCGGTGGGGCCGAATACCTTGGTGAAGACTTCCAGTGACTCCCGGCGTTCATCCTTGAGGGCTTCGCCGAGGACCGTCTCCGCCGCGGTGTTGGCGTAGACGTCGGCCGTGTCGAAGGTGCTGATACCGGCGTCGAGCGCGGCACGGACACACTGGGTGGCGACGTCGTTCTCCACCTGGGAGCCATGCGTCAGCCAGTTGCCGAACGTGATTTCTGAAATCTTGAAGCCGCTGTTCCCGAGGTATCTGAATTCCATGGGTTCCAACGTAGCGGACTTGTCTGCCCGGGGTAAGGGCTCAGCCGGCTTTGCGCTCCTGGGCCTGCTGTTTGGCCTTCCCGACCGGAAGGCTGCCGTGCAGCGATACGAGCGAGCCGGTGTCCAGCATGGACTTCGCGGCGGGCGTGGGCGGTTTCTTGAAGGCCCGGGGGACAGCGCCGAGCGTTCCGTTGGTGTCCATGGCCGACTCGACGAGGGCTGAGACTTCCGTGATGTCCCGCGCCGGCGCCTTGGGGTTGGGCAGGTCCCGGACGGAGACCCGGACGGCGGGGCCGGCCTCGGCTTTGGCCCTCGCGGCGGCGCGGGCATCGGCCCGGGCCACGGCGGTGGCCCATTCCGGGGACAGCGCAGGCTCCTTCTTGGCGGGGTTCCTGGTTGCGTTCCTGGCCGGCTTCCCGCCTGTCATGGAAGAACGGGTCGGCTTGGCCGCCGCGGCAGGGCGCCCGGGCTTCGCAGCTGTCGAGGGATTATCCCGTGTTTCAGGGCGCCCGCCGAGCCCGGCGACGGCCATCACAACAACAGCCACCAGCCGCCCGATCCCGGCAAGGACGAGAGTTGCGGCAAACACCAGGAACAGACCGAGGAACATGACGAACGCCACCCCGAGGGTCCCGAAAAAGGTCAGGTGCAGCGCAATGGTCGTTGGATCTTCCATGTCACCTCTCCTTGCCGTCCTGCTGCAGCGCGGTCCCTGCCGCAACCATGTGGCGGGCAGGAGCCGCTCTTAACAATACGTACTTTTCGCCCGGCCACGTGTCGCCGCCGCTGCCCCCGGCGAAGATGTGTCAAAGCCGTTACCCGCGGGCGGGGACCGGCGCCGCGGGGCAGGCGTCTATAGTCAAAGTCAGCCCCGCCGGCGTCGTCCGGCCCGCCGGAAGGACACCTTGTGACGCACGCCGCAGCAGCAGATTCAGACCCCGACGGCGCGTCGCCGGCGAACCCTGGTGGGAGCCGGGCGGCCGTGCCGTACGAGGGGAACTGCCCGTGCCTGTCCGGTGAGCAATACGCCGACTGCTGCGGCCGGTTCCACCGCGGGGACGCCGAGGCGCCGACAGCCGAGCAGCTCATGCGGTCCCGGTACAGCGCCTTCGTAGTCCGGGACGAGGAGTACCTCCTGCGCACGTGGCATCCGACCACCCGGCCCGCTGAGCTCGGACTGGATGCCGGCATGCAGTGGCGCCGCCTGGACATCCTTTCCACCAGCCGCGGCGGTCCGCTGGACAGCGAAGGCGCGGTGGAATTCGCGGCGCACTACCGGCACGACGGCGAACGCGGAGTGCAGCGCGAAACCAGCCGCTTTGTGCGGGAGGGCAGGCGCTGGTACTACCTTGACGGCGTCGTGTCCGGCTGACGTGAGTCTCCGGCGGGGTGTTCTTCGACCGTAGTTGCCGGAGCGAAACCGGCCCGGTCCACCTTGCGGTGGAAACGCATGCCCGCGAGGCCGCCGAGCACCGCGCCCACCAGGGCAACCACCGCAACGACCACCGCCGCGATGATGCTCATGGTGTTCAGCTCGCCCTCGTTGACCGGGATGCGCGGGAAGCTGTTCAGGTTGGCCAGAATGTTGAAGCGCTGCCCGGCGACCATGCCCAGCACGGCGACCACGATCGCGGCGATCAGGGCCCAGACCCAGACCATGAAGCCCTGCCTGGCGCCGTTGAAGCGGGCCATCCGGCCGGCCACGTACCCGCCGCAGTAGTAGGCGACCAGAAGGATCGCCAGCAGCACGATGATGCCGGCCAAGCCGATTGTCTGGTTGCCTGCGGCCTGGTTGACGGCGTCGTTGACGTCGGTGTTGGTGGCCAGCCCGACGGCGGTGCCGCCGGCGGCGACCAGCGCGGTGAGCAGTACCGCGGTGCCGGTGGCGGCCAACCAGCCGAAGAACGCTGAGCCGACCTTGATGCCGCCGAACTGTTCCTTCTCGCGGGCCACGACGGTTTCGCGGGTGGGCGCCTCGGCCACCGCGGTGTCACGGAGTGGTTCGTGGACGTGTTGGACCGGTTCACGGATGGGTTCGTCGTGTCGCCGGACTGCCGTCACCGGTGTGGCGGGAAACGGGCGCGTGGCATCGGTCCGGTTCGCGCGGGGCGGCGCCTCTTCGACCTGCTCCTGGCGCGCGGCGTCCTGCCGGGCGTCATGGATGCGGGGTTCACTCGGCGCAGCCGTGCCGGCCTCCGGGACGGCGTGGCGGGGCGTGGTGTCGTCAGGGCCTGCGGTGCTGCTCATGAGGACTGCTCGCTTTCGCTGGTTGACCCGGGCACAGTAAGGGTGCCGGTCTCGGGTCCACCTAACCACGGCAGAATCAGGTTAGCAAGGATGCTTACTATCCGTTGTTGGTACGTCGGGGGTGGCTCAGCGGCCGGTCAGCGGTACTTGCGGTGCAGGTCTTCCTTCACTGAGGCGCGCGGGCTGGCGTCCGCGATCCACGGCCCGGTCCCCTCGGACTGGTCAAGGACGCCGGCCTCCAGCCAGGTGTAGTCGCCGCCCAGTGTCTTGCGAGCCAGGGCATGATCGGCTTCGTCGGTATTCCGCCACAGCCGGTCGAAGTATTCGTCCACACGCACACGGGCCTGTTCGCAGTAGGCCTCGGCGAGTTCGTACGCGGAGGCGCCGCGTTCCGGCTGCGTCCGCAGCAGCATCTCGGCGCGGGAACAGCATGCCGCCATGGCAAACAGCTCCGCACCGATGTCCACGATCCGGCCCAGGAATGCCTGCTTGTGCTCGAGCTTGGCCTGCCAGCGGCCCATCCCGTAGAAGGTCTGCCGTGCCAGCCGCCGGGAGGAGCGCTCCACGTACCGCAGCTGCTTGGCGAGCCGGCCGAAGTCGCCGTAGGACCTCGGGTCCATGCCGGCGCCCGCCACGAGCTTGGGCAGCCACTTCGCGTAGAAGCCGGAGGCGCCGACGGCGGCCTTCGCCTTGTCCGAGAGGGGGGCGTCTGCCGAGGCGAGGTCTCCCGCGGCGGCAAGGTGCGCGTCCACGGCTTCGCGGGCGATCAGCAGCTTCATGATTTCCGAGGACCCCTCGAAGATCCGGTTGATCCTCAAGTCGCGGAGCTGCTGTTCAGCGGCAACGGCGCGCTCGCCGCGGGCCTCAAGGGAATCGGCTGTTTCAAAGCCGCGGCCGCCGCGGATCTGCACGAGTTCGTCGGCGATGAGGCAGCTGATCTCCGTGGACCACAGTTTGGCCAGCGCCGCCTCGATCCGGACGTCCTTCTGCCCGGCGTCGGCCATTTCAGCGCAGAGTTCGAACACGGCGTCCAAGGCGAAGGTGCTGGCCGCGAGGAAGGCGATTTTCTTGCCCACAGCCTCATGCTGGCCGATCGGGCGGCCCCACTGGGTGCGGGCGTTGGACCATTCCCTGGCGATCTTCAGGCTCCACCGGCCCGAGGCGACGCACAGTGCGGGGATCGAGAGCCGGCCCGTGTTGAGGGTGGTGAGGGCGATCTTCAGGCCCTGGCCTTCGCGGCCCAGCCGGTTGGCCGCGGGGACCCTGACCTGATGGAAGCGGGTGACGCCGTTTTCGATCCCGCGGAGACCCATGAAGGCGTTGCGGTGCTCCACGGTGATGCCGGGGGTGTCCATTTCCACCACGAATGCGCTGATGCCGCCCTTGTGGTGGGTTCCGTCCGCGTCGGTGTGCGGCGGCACGAGTGCCATGACCACGACGAGTTCGGCAATGACGCCGTTGGTGGTCCACAGCTTGACGCCGTCCAGGACGTACGATGCGCCGTCGTCGGACGGGACGGCGGTGCTGCCCATCCGGGCGGGGTCGCTGCCGACGTCGGGCTCGGTCAGCAGGAACGCGGTGATGGCGCCGGCGGCGCAGCGGGGCAGGTACTCCTTCTTCTGGGCCGGAGTGCCGAAGACCTTGACCGGCTCCGGGACGCCAATGGACTGGTGCGCAGACAGGAGGGCGCCGAGGCTTGGGTGCACCGAACCCAGCAGTGCCAGTGCGCGGCCGTAGTACACGAGGGTGAGGCCCAGCCCGCCGTATTCGCGGGGGATCTTCATTCCGAAGGCGCCGAGCTCGGCGAGCCCCCGGAGGTATTCGTCCGGAATCCGGGCGTCCCGTTCGATGGTGCGTCCGGACATTGTGCGGCAGTAGTCGCTCAGGCGCGCCATGAACGCCTCGCCGCGTTCGACGTCGTCCGCCGGGGCCTCAGGCCACGGGTGGATCAGGCTCAGATCGAAGCTGCCCAGGTAAAGGCCCTTCGCGAAACTGGGCTGGCTCCAACTGGTCTCGCGGGCGGCCTCGGCAATGGCCCGCGCGTCGGCGGCAGTTGCGGCGGGGCCGATGTGCTCCGGCGGCACGGGAGAGTCTTGCGCGGGAGAGTCCGGCGTCGGATTGCCCTGCGCGGGAGTTTGGGGAGCGGTGGCGGGGTCTTCAATGGCGGAGCTCACTGGGCATCTCCTCTAACCGGGTGGCCGGCTTGAGCCTTGGATCCGCCTGGGGTGGAGGACCCTTCAGCTGTCCCGCAATACTACTCGCGGGTAAGTGCCTGTGCTAGGGGCGGCCTGCCCCGGATACTCGGCCCGGAAGTCCGTGCCGAAGTCGACCTGGAAATCGCCTGGCAAATCCACCGTGGAGGCGTGGTGGACCAGCCGGTCCCAGCCGTGGTTGATGGCGTGGACCATGCCCACCACCACACCGGCCACGAGGTACCAGGTGAGACGTCCCACGCCCACCAGAACCATGGCCGCGAAGGCGGACACCATCATGAAGAGGCCGATTAGCAGGGCAAACACCAGGGTTCCGATGACCACCATCGTGCCCGTCTCCACTGCGCTTAGGTCGAACTGCATTCTTCCCCCTGCACCATCGCTTCGGTTTGAACCAGTAGCCCGAGACTAGGGGGCCGGAGACGTGCTCAACTAGGGTCCATTGCACATTCCCCGCCTCTTGATACGGGATCGAAATGCTACCGATGCGTAGGTCACGGCCCGGTTGCGGCAACCCCACCAGTCCCAGGCGTCCCGTCATTCAAAGGCCGGGCAGGCCACGATGAATGCGGCCGGAGCCCTGCGTTAACCTTGTAGCTGGCAGTTTTTCGAATCCGCTGCCCCGCAACGCCAACCCAAACCAGCCTCTGGCAGCCGAAGGAGAGTGCGTGTCCCGCTCCGCCGTGTCATCAGCCGACGCCATCAGTGCCCGGCTCCGGGACCTCGAACTGCTCACCAAGGGACCCGCCTGGGCGCTCACGCGCTCGGCGCCCTGGGTGATCGCCGTGCTGCAGGCATCCTTTACGCGCACCCGCGCCCAGCTGCCGCTCGAGGAGTTCCACGCCGACGTCGACGCCTTCCTTGAGCAGCTGCGCCGGCAGGCGCCCGGCACGGGAGAGCAGCAGAGCGGACCGGCCAACGGCACGCCATCCGGCAAGAAGTACGCGGACGAGTGGACCCGCAAGAACTTCCTGACCCGCCGGAACCAGTCGGGCCAGATCGTCTACGAAGTCACCGAACCCGCCGCCCGCGTGCTCGCCTTCCTGGACAGCCTCTCCAGCGAACGGTCCACGCTGAACGGTTCCCGGCTCGGCACCCTGCTAGGCGACGTCGAGAAACTCGCCAACGAGACCAACCCGGACCAGAGCGCGCGGCTCGAATCCCTCGAAGAGGAGATCGACGAGCGCCGCCAACTGATGGAGGACATCAGCTCCGGGGACTTCGACGGACTGCTCGACGACGACGAGGCCGTGGAAGCCGCCGGTAACATCCTGGACCTCGCCGCAAGCCTGCCCGCGGACTACAAGAAGATGCGTGACCGGATCGAAGAGCTCGTGGGGGACCTTCGCAACCAGATCATCGAGGAATCCCTCAGCAAGGGGGCCACCATGGCCCAGGTGCTCGAGGCTGACAAGCGGCTCCGGCAGAGTCCCGAAGGCCGGACCTTCCGCTCCTTCACCGCGTTCCTGGAGGACCCGCAACAGCAGCTGCGGTTCCGGTCCGCGATCGGCGAAGTCCTGAGCCGGCAGTTCGCGGACGAACTCAGCCACGACGAACGCGAGACCCTCAAGAACCTGGTGGCCGAACTCCGCAGCCAGCACAGCCAGATCCAGAGGATCTACGGCAAACTCAGCGAGAGCCTCAACACGTACGTCCAGAGCGACGACTTCCGCCAGTCCGTCCGGCTCCGCAAGGTCCTGCGGGAGGCTGAGCAGGCCATCCGCTCCCTGCCCTACGAGCGCGAACGGCCCGGTCTGGTCCCCGGCCCGGTGCTGTACAGCGCCGGCTTCGAGGCCCTGGCCATGGTCAAGCTCTTCGACCCGGACGAGTTCGCGGCACCGCCCAAACTGGCCGACCCCATCGCTTTCTCCGACTCCGACCGCGCTCGCTCGCCCCGGACCGCCAAAGCCAAACCGGAAGCCATCCGCGCCGCGCTCGCCGGAGCCTCAACCCTGGCCGAGGCCTGGGCGCAGCTCCCCGCCGGGGAACGCCACATCAACTCCATCCGGGCCCTGCTCTCGCAGACCCTCCACGACGGCGCCGGGTTCGACCGTGAGGCCTGGGGGCCCATCGAATTCGAACAAATCGACGGCACCACCCGCACGGCATTCCTGCCTGTCGTCACGCTCACGAAGGATTGAAGATGACCGAACTCTCCCAAGAAGCGCCTGTCGCAGCGGACACGGTGGACACGGCCCCGGAGCCCGCCCCGTCTGCATCGGCCGACGAGCCCGCCCGGCACGTCCACGCCGCCCCCTTCACGGTCACCCCGCGGGACACCTTCGTCGACGGCGCCGCCCTCTACCCGGGCGACACGGGCGTGCTTCCGATGAAGGTCCGGCAGGCGCTCGTGAAGCTCCTCAAGGGCCCGTACATCGACGGCGGACGCGACGAAAAGCTCTGGACCACGCTTCTGGACAACCAGCTGATCCTGCGCAGCCGCCTCTCCGAGCTCTTCCTGACCCTGCAGCTGGACCACGAGCGCAAGGTAGCCGTCCTGCGCCCCGTGGACCCCGAGGCGATCGGCGGCAGCACCCGGTCCAGCATCCTGCGGCAGCAGCGCGCCCTGAGCCGGGTCGAAACCATCGTCCTGCTCCGCCTGCGCCTGCTCCTGGACCGCCACGTCACCGCCCAGACGGACCCTACGATCACGCGCGAGGAAATCGCCGAACTCGTCGCCCACTACCAGCCCTCCGGCCAGCAGGACGCCCTCCGCGACTCCGACGTCGTCAACCGCGCCATCACCAAACTCCTGGCCCGCCAGCTCCTGCTCACCACCGGCCTGGACGAGGTCTACACCATCTCCAACGCCCTCCCCCTGGCCCTCCCGTTCGAAAACATCGGCGACATCCCGGCCCACATCGAAGCCCTGGTAGCAGCCAGCACCGACCAGTCCGGCACAGAACCCCTGATCGAACTCGACGCAGAGAGTTCCGCGGAGGAAGACGGCGACGACGCCGATGCCGCCCCCGCCCCTTCGCCGGGCGGCTCCGCTGCAAGCAGCGAGCCGCCCGGCTCCGACCGGCCCGATGCCACTCCCGGGGCGGCATCGGCGTCGTCGCTCCTGAGCGCGGAAGGTGACCACAAGGTCTCGACCGGCGAAGGTTCGACCAACGAAGCGGAGGCGGCCAAGTGAGCATCGCATCCATGCTCCCGATGGGTGAGCTCACGAACCCGGGCCAGATGCGTCTGGCCCTCGTGCAGGTGGTCAACTGGGGCACGTTCCATGGCGCCCACACAATGCACGTGGACCGCAACGGCACACTGCTGACCGGCAACTCGGGCGTCGGCAAGTCGACGCTGTTCGACGCCATGCTTCGGGTCTTCGATGCCCGTCCGCGCTCCAACGAAGCCGCGGCACAACGGGTTGGGGGTGCCGTCGAGGACAAGCGCACCACGTTCACGTACATGCGCGGCAAAGTGGGCGACAAGGCGGTCGGCGAGGGCTCGGCAAGCGCCTTCCAGCGCCCCGGGGCGACCTGGTCCGCCGTCGCCCTGACGTTCGACAACGCCGTCGGCACCAAAGTCACGGTTTCGGCGCTGTTCGACCTCCCCAAGAACGGCACGGAATCCAGCGTCGGCCGCTACTACCAGATCGACAACAAGCCGCTGGACCTCGCGGCGATCGAGGGCATCGCGGACAAGCGGTTCACCAAGTCCGCGCTGGACGCGATCTTCCCGGATGCCCAGATCTTCGATGTCCACAAGGCGTTCGCCGAACGCTTCCGCCGCCTCCTGGGGATCAACTCGGACCAGGCCCTGCCGCTGCTGCGCGTCATCCAGGCTGGCAAGGGACTCGGCGGCAGCGTCAACACCTTCTTCCGCGACCAGGTCCTCGATGCCCCCGCCACGCTGGCCGCCGCGGACGACGTCGTCGAGGAATTCAGCAACCTCATGTCCATCCGGCAGCGCCTCGAGGACGTCCGGCACCAGCGTGACCAGCTGGCACCGGTCCCCGGGCTGAACAAGGAGTATGCGCAGGCGCTGCTGGACGCGAACCGGCTGCGGGAGCTTTCCGGCGAGGAATTCGAGGCCTACAAGCAGCAGCTCGCCGTCACGGTCCACGAGAAGACCCTGGCCCGGTTGAAGGAGTTCGCCCAGGCCAAAGCCAGCGACCTCGCCGCCGAACGCGCCGTCCGCGACGGCTTCGCTAAGGAGCTTCGGCAACTCGAGGGCGAGTACAACAACCAGGGCGGCAACGCGATTTCCGCGATCGAGCAGTCGCTGGAGAACGCGCGGGTGGGGCTCAAGCTCCGCCAGGAGGTGGAGGAAGCGGCCCGCAAGGCGCTCTCCGACGCCGGACTGGACCTTCAGTGGTCGGCCTCCGGCTGGGACCAGGCCCACGCCCATGCCGCCGCGCGCTCGGCCGAGCTGCAGGACGATTCCGAGGCCCTCCGGGAGCTGAGGTTCGAGGCGTTTGACGGCCACGCGACCAAGAAGCGCGAGCTTGCCGCGGCCCAGCAGGAACTGGTGTCGCTGAAGACGCGCAAGTCGCTGCTGCCGCCGTCGAGCATTGAAAACCGCAGCGCCATCGCGGCGGCCACCGGGGTGCCGGAAGAGCACATGCCCTTTGGCGGCGAACTGATCGACCTCGCCGAGGGCCAGGAACGGTGGCGCCCGGCCGCCGAGCGCGCGCTCCGCAGCCTGGCCACGACGCTGCTGGTCCCGGGAGAGCACTTTGCGGCTGTGACCCGGTACCTCAACGGCCACTCCGTGCGCGGGGCGCTGCGCGCCGTGGACGTCTCCCGGCCCCTGGCCGGCGGTGCGCTGGCCGTCGAGGACGTGGCGGACGGCGATCTGCTGACCAAGCTCAGCTTCCTCACCGACGCCGGACTGCCCGCTGGCCCTCAGGCCCACGCTCTGGCGGACGCCAGCGCCTGGCTCCGCGAACGGATTGCGCTCGACTTCGCCTACCCCTGCGTGGAAGACCCGGACGAGCTCGCCGGCCTCGACAAGGGCCTGAGCCTGGGCGGCGTGGTCAAACGCAACCGCCACACGGTGGAAAAGGACGACCGCTTTACGTCCCGCCAGGATTACGTCCTTGGTTTTGACAACGCCGCCAAGCTGGAGCTCGTGGCGGCCCAGGTGGAGGACCTGCAGCAGGAGCTGGCCAAGGCCGCTGAGCTCGCGCAAACCCGGGAAGAGTCGCACCAGGGCATGACCCGGCAGTTGGAGGCCCTGCGCCGGGTGGCCGAGGACCACCGGCCCTGGGACCAGGTTTCGGCAGCCGTGGCCGCGGAGGAGCTTGGCCGGATCGAGCAGCGCCTCAAGGACGCCCTCGCCGCGCAGGCGGACCTCGAACCGCTGCGGGCGAACATCGAGGCCGTGCGGCAGAAGCACCAGTCCAGCACGGAGGCGGCGGCCGTGCTGCAGAGCGAGTACAAGGCACTTGATTCGCGGCTGACTGCGGCTGATTCACTGCTCGACGGTGCACGTGACCGGCTGGCGCAGTCGCCGCCGTCGGACACCAGCGTGGCCGCGCTGGAACCGTACTTCACCGGCGTCGGCGACGTCCTGGAAATGCACGAGCTGGACAACCTCGCCAGCCAGGTTCGCACCCGGCTCTTGGCCGAACTGCACGCGGCCGAGTCCCGCGGTCAGGCCACCTCGGAGCGTCTCACCCGCATCTTCGAGGGCTTCGTCCGCGAATGGGGCACGGCGATTTCCGCGGACCACGGCACGTCGATCGGCGCCGCCGGGGAGTTCGAATCCCGGTATCACGCGATTGTCAGCGACGGACTGCCCGCCCAGGAGGCCGAGTTCCGGCAGTTCTTCAACCAGCGCACGCACGAATCCTTTAGCACCCTGCTGCACCTGCTGGATGAGGAACGCCGCTCCATCACGAGCCGCATCCTGCCGCTGAACGGCATCCTGTCCGAGGTCAACTTCCACGAAGGCAGCTTCCTGGAACTCGACATCAAGCAGACACTGCCCCCGACGGCGAAGCAGTTCAAGGACGCCATCCAGAACGCGCTCAAGGTCCGGCACACCCGGCCGGGTAAGTCCGCGGCGGCCGGCGGGGCGGTGTCCGGGGCGGAGACTGACGACGACGCTGAGCTCACCAACCGCTACAAGTCCCTCGAAACGCTGGTGAAGCGGCTCGGGTCACAGACCCCGGAGGACCGGCGCTGGCGGGCCGAGGTGCTGGACGTCCGCGGGCACCTGTTCATCCAGTGCAAGGAGCACCGCGAAGTGCAGGGCAGCGGTGCCCGGGGCGCCGGGTCCAAGGGCGCAGGTCCCAAGGGGGAAGGGAAGGCCGCGAAGAAGACCGAGGTCTTCATGCACGCGGACACCGGATCCATGTCCGGCGGCGAGCGGCAGCGCTTCACCGCGTTCATCATGGCCGCGGCGCTGAGCTACCAGCTGGGCATCGCCGAGCAGGGCTTCACCACCTACGGCACCGTCATGATGGACGAGGCCTTCGTGCTCGCCTCGGAGGAATTCGCCGGCGCGGGCATCAAGGCCCTGCACGAGTTCGGCTTCCAGCTCCTGCTGGCCGCGCCGGAGAACGTGATCGACCTCTCCCGTCACCTGGGGTCCGTGACGGAGATCCTTCGGGACAAGCGCACCAACCGTTCCGGCGTCCTGACCGCGCCCGTGATTGCTCCGCGTCCGGGAACCGAGGGCACCTGGCGGTCCGAGGCAAACCCGGTGGACATCGTCCTGCGCTGAACCCGCGATGCTTTGTGCTGGGGCCAAGGGACGGGGCGGAGCAGGCTCACCGGGAATAGCTGTACCAGCCGGCGCCTGACTTGCGGCCCAGCTTCCCGGCCCTGACGAGGGCGGCAACGGACTCGTCCGGGGCATCAGCCGGGTCGCCGGTCGCTGCATACGTGGCCTGGGCGATGTAGTCCACAACGTCCAGCCCCACCAGGTCCATCAGCTCAAATGGCCCCATCGGATGCCGTAGCGCGGTCTTGGCCGTGGCGTCGATGTCTTCCACGCTGGCCACACCCCCGGCCAGCAGCGCGAGTGCCTCCTTCTGCACGGCGCCCATCAGCCGGTTGGCCACGAAGCCCGGCACTTCCCGGTTGATCAGTACCGGCGCCTTGCCCAGGCTGCGGGCGAGATCGAGGGTGGTCTCCACGGTTTCCCGGGACGTGCCGGCATGGCGGACCACTTCCACGCATTCCATGACCAGCACGGGATTGAAGAAGTGCATATTGCACACCTGTCCGGGCCGGCCGCTGGCCTCGGCCACGGCGGAGGAGCCGATCGTGGAGGAGTTGGTGGCCAGGATGGCATGGGGCGGGGCGAGCCGGCCCAGCCGGGCAAAGATGGACTTCTTGATCTCGAGCCGTTCGGTGGCGGCCTCAATCACAAAGTCGGCAAAGGGCGCCACCGCGTCCAGATCGGTGCTGAACGCCAACCGGTCATGGGCGCGCTCGGCCTGCTCCGAGGCCAGTTTGCCGGATTTCACCATTTTGTCCGTGCGTTTACGCAGTTGGGCCGCGGCGTCGTCCAGTTGGCTCGGCGACACGTCCTGCACGGTGGTGGTGTACCCGGCCAGGGCAGCGGTCAGCGCAATCTGGGACCCCATGGCGCCGGCGCCGATGACGAGGACGTGCGTGATGGTGGTGCTGGGTGGCATCGTTTTCTCCGGTTCGGTGGGGACGGGCTGCTAGGACTGTGCGCCGGACAGGGCCCGGCCGCCCCGAAGGTAGACGGTGGTGGTGTGCGTGTAGAACTCCTTGGCGCTCTGTCCCTGCTCCTTGGGTCCGTAGCCGCTCTTCTTGGCCCCGCCGAACGGCACATGCGGATCGGCGCCGGCCGATTCGGAGTTCACATGCAGGATCCCGACGTCCAGCTCCTCCATTCCCTCCAGCGCCAGGGTGACGTCCTGCGTGAAGAGTGCCGCAGAGAGCCCGAAGTCACTGTCATTCGCCAGGTCAAAGGCTTCCTGCGTTGAGGCTGCCCGGCGGACGCTGAGCACGGGGCCAAAGAGCTCATCGCGCCAGACATCAGCGTGGCGTGCCTCCGTGAGTTCCAGGATCGTGGGGGCAACGAAGTGGCCTTCGGCCCGCGCCGCGTCGTCATAGGGGAGGCCGCCCGTCAGCAGCCCGGCGCCCTGGTCCAGCGCCGTCGCGATGCCGCGCTGGATGGATGCCCGGGCGTCGGCGCTGACGACGGGGCCCATCTGGGTGGACGGATCTGCGGGGTCGCCCACCAGCAGGGACTGGGCCCGGGCGGTCAGCCCGGCGAGGAATTCATCGGCGACGGCGTCCGCCACGATCAGCCGCGACGTCGCCGTGCACTTCTGCCCTGTGGAGCGGAAAGCGCCGAGCATGACCTGCTCGGCGGCCAGTTCGAGGTCCGCGTCGGCCAGGACGATGGCGGCGTTCTTCCCGCCCATTTCCGCCTGGATCGGGACGCCGCGGCCCGCCGCCGCGGCGGCCAGGGTACGGCCCACGCCGGTGGAGCCGGTGAATGACAGCCCGTCCAGCGCCGGATGCTGCACCAAGGCGGTCCCGATGGCGCCGGGGCCAATCACCAGATTCAGGACGCCGGCGGGCAGGCCGGCCTGTTCCAGCGACTGGGTCAGCCGCATGGCGAGCAGGGGCACTGTGCTGGCCGGCTTCCAGACCACCGTGTTGCCGTATGTGAGTGCGGGGGCGATCTTCCAGGCCGGGATGGCGATGGGGAAGTTGAACGGCGTCACGACGCCCACCACTCCCAGCGGCTTGCGCGTGACGAAGATCTTTTCGCCCCGCCGCGGGGAGGCGTAGATCGCCCCGGCTTCACGGTCGCCGTCGTTGCCGTAGTAGCGGAAAATCTGCGCGGCGCGCAGCACCTCGCCCTGGCCCTCGGCCAGCGTCTTTCCTTCCTCACGGGCCAGTTCCAGCCCCCAGGCCTGCGAGTTCGCTTCCAGGATCGCCGCCGTGCGCAGCAGCACCGCGCCGCGTTCATGGGCGGGGGTGCGGGCCCAGCCATGCTTCGCCGCGACGGCGCTGGCCATGGCGCGGTCGACGTCGTCCGGTCCCGCCTGCAGGCCGTGTGCCACCGTTTCGGCGGGGCGGGCGGGATTGACGGAGGTGATGACGCCGCCGTCGCCCTGAGACCAAGTGCCCGAGATGTAGTGCTGCAGTTCGACTGCTGTGGTCATTGCTGTTCCTTTACTGGCGGTCTTGTGGCTGGCGTTCCTGCTGGCATTTCTTTGCTGGGAGCGCCTTAGCGGAAGGCCGGGATGCCCGTGATGTGGTTGCCGAGGATCAGGGTGTGGACCTCGTCGGTGCCCTCATACGTGCGCACGGATTCGAGGTTGTTGGCGTGCCGCAGCGGCGAATAGTCCAGGGTGATGCCGTTGCCGCCCAGCATGGCGCGGGCATCACGGCAGATCTGGATGGCCTCGCGGCAGTTGTTGAGCTTTCCCACGGAGATGTGGTGCGGCTTGAGCTGGCCGGCTTCCTTGAGGCGGCCGATCTGCAGTGCCAGGAGCATGCCCTTGTTGATTTCCAAAGCCATGTTGACCAGCTTTTCCTGGGTCAGCTGATACCCCGCCAGCGGCTTGTCGAACTGCAGGCGCTCCTGCGAGTAGCTGACCGCCGTCTCGTAGCTGTCGCGGGCGGCCCCCATGGCTCCCCAGATGATGCCGTAACGGGCTTCATTGAGGCACTCAAACGGGCCGCGGAGTCCCTTGGCGTTCGGCAGCATCGCGGTGGACGGGAGGCGGACCTCGCTCAGTTCGATGTCGCACTGGATGGAGGCGCGCATGGAGAGCTTGGGCTCAATCGGGGTGGCCTTGAACCCGGGGGTGTCGGTGGGCACGATGAAGCCGCGCACGCCGTCGTCGGTCATGGCCCAGATGATGGCAATCTGGGCGATCGAGGCCAGTCCGATCCAGCGCTTGGAGCCGTTGATGACCCAGCCGTCCCCGTCGCGGCGGGCGAAGGTCTTCATGCTGCCGGGATCGGAGCCGGCCGTGGGCTCGGTCAGGCCGAAGCAGCCGACGACGTCGCCGGCGGCCATTCTGGGCAGCCACTGGTTCTTCTGCTCCTCGGAGCCGTGCTTGTAGATGGCGCTCATCGCGAGGGAGCCCTGCACGCTGACGAAGGTGCGCAGGCCTGAGTCGCCCGCTTCCAGTTCCATGGCGGCGATGCCGTACTCCACGGCGGAACGGCCCGGGCAGCCGTAACCCTTCAAATGCATGCCAAGCAGGCCCAGCCCGGCCATGTCCTTGATGATCTCGACCGGGAAGATGGCCTGCTCGTACCAGGCGGCGATATTGGGCCGGATGGTGCTGTCCACAAAGGACCGCACCTTGTCCCGCATGGCCAGTTCTTCGGGGGTGAAGAGAGAGTCGATGTTCAGCAGGTCAGAGGATTCGTTCATGGTGTTCTCCAAGAGTTTGCGGGTCTGGGGACTTAGACGGCTGTCAGTGCCGCGGTGCTGGCGGTGTCTGTCTGAGCGTCATTGGCGGCCACGATGGCGTTGCGCAGCACGTCGAGGCCGTCGCGGATCAAGTCCGGGCCAATGACCAGGGGCGGCAGCAGACGGATCACATTGCCGTGGGTGCCGCAGACCAGGACCAGGACCCCCTGCCGGTGGCAGGCGGCCGCCACCTGGGCCGCAAGATCGGCGCGCGGTTCCAGTGTGTCCTTGTCCGCGAATTCGACAGCGAGCATGGCGCCGCGGCCGCGGAACTCCGCAACGATGGCCGTGCTGTTCACGAGGGGCTGCAGCACCTCGCGGGCGGTTGTCTCGATGGCCTGGGCGTTCGCCAGCAGCGTGCCGTCTTCGAAGGCCTCGAAGACACCCAGCGCGGCCGCACAGGCCACCGGGTTTCCGGCGTACGTGCCGCCCAGGCCGCCGGCGTGCGGGGCGTTCATGAGCTCGGCCCGGCCGGTGACCGCGCTCAGCGGCAGGCCGCCCGCCAGGGCCTTGGCGGTCAGGGTGAGGTCGCCGGCAATGCCCTCGTGCTCGCTCGCAAAGAGCTTGCCGGTCCTGCCCACGCCGGTCTGGATCTCGTCCATCACCAGCACGATGCCGTATTTGGTGGCCAGCTCCCGCAGCCCCGCCAGGAAGCCGGGGGCGGGCACCAGGAAGCCGCCCTCACCCTGGATGGGCTCGATGACCATGGCGGCAAACGATCGGGGATCGTTCTCCAGCAGCAGCGCCTCGACGCCAGCCAGGGCGGTGGAAGCCGTGGCGTCCCCGCCGCCTCTGGCCCACAACCGGGTGGCCGTGGGAGCGCGGAAGACCTCGCCCGGGAACGGGCCGAAATTCTTCTTGTACGGGTTGACCTTGGCGGTCATGGCCATCGTGAGGAGGGAGCGGCCGTGGTAGGCGTCGTCGAATACCAGCACCCGTTCCCTGCCCGTGGCGGCGCGGGCAATCTTGACCGCATTTTCCACGGCTTCCGCGCCGGTTGAGAAGAGTGCCGTGCGCTTCTGGAAGTCTCCCGGGACATGTGCGTTCAGCCACGCGGCCACCTGAGTGAAGGAATCGTACTCGGTCACCATGAAGCAGGTGTGGGTGAATCTGGCCATCTGGGCGGCCACGTGCGCCTGGACCTGGGCGTTCGCGGCGCCCACGCTGGTCACGGCGATGCCGGAGGCGAAATCGATGATGCGGTTGCCGTCAACGTCTTCCAGGATTCCACCGGAGGCACGGTTGATGAAGACGGGCATGGTCACGCCGAAGCCGGCGCTGACCTGCGCTTCGCGCTCGCGGTGCAGGGCTGTGGAGACGGGGCCCGGAATGGCGGTGGCAAGGTGACGGGTCTGGGGGAGGCTGTCTGTGGAACTGGTCATGTAGACAAAGTAATGTGCACTCCTCGGCCTGGCATTGGATGGTCTGTCCAAGCTTGAGCCTGATTTGGTTAGAATATCCAAAGAATTCGTGTCTGCCCTGAAAGGACCACCGCGTGATCAGCCTGGCCCAACTGCACAGCCAGCTCGGCAGCGATCTTCGCCCGGCCGCGGGAGGGGCGGTGGCCGTGCGGCAGATCTCGGGTGTGCACATCTCCGAGCTCGACGATCCCACGCCGTATCTGGAAGGCGGCGAGCTGCTCCTCACGACGGGCATCCCCGTCTCGGGCGGAGAAGCCAAGGTGCAGGCCTACGTCCGGCGCCTTGTGGAGCGCAACATCTCGGCTCTGGGGCTCGGCCTGGGGGCCGGCGTGGATGAGGTGCCGCCGGCTTTGAGTGCCGCCTGCGCCTCGGCCGGGCTGGAGCTTCTGGTGGTGCCTGACGGCACGCCGTTCATGAACGTCTCCCGCGCCTATTGGGACCTCGTGGGCCGCGAAGGCCAGGCGGACTTGACCGCCAGTCTCGGCACGCAGACGGCGCTGGCCCGGGCCGCGACGCAGCCGGATGCGCTCCCTTCCGTGGTCAAGGCCCTGGCCCAGGCGCTGGGCGGCTGGGTGGCGTACCTTCCGGCCGACAGCGGGGCGGAAACACTGTGGCCGGCGGACAACCACACAATTGTGGAGCAGCTGCGCAGGGAGACCTCGCGGCTTGACATGGCCGTGACGCATTCGGCCTCCACGTTTCAGATCCACGGCACCGACGTCGTGGAGTATCCCGTGCTGGTGGGGCGGCGGACGGTCGGGTTCCTGGCCATTGGTGCCGGGCGCAAACTGACCCGCGCTGACCGGCAGATCATCATGACGGTGTGCGTGTTGCTCTCACTCAAGGCCGCCCAGCAGCTGGAGAGCGACGCCACCGCTGCCGCGCTCGGATCGGCCGTGACCAAGCTCTTTCTCACCGGACATGTTGACGCCGGCCGGGCCCTGGCACCGGATCTGGGCATTGCCGCGCCCACCGGCGCCGTGCGGCTCCTGGTGGTGCGTGGCGAGATCGATCCCGCGGCGGCTTCCGGGGAGCTGGAGTCGAGGCTGCGCACCGGAACCGGATGGGCTGGCTGGCCCCAGGCCGGTGGCGCCCTGCGTTCCTGCCGCCTGCGCCACATGGCCGGCGGCCTCAGCTACTACGTGCTGGACGCAGAATACCGCGACGCCGGCACTCCCGGCAGCGGCGGCGGCAGCGCCGGCAGCACTACGCAGTCGGAGCCGTACGACGCCGACGGCGGCGCCGGCAACACCGCTGTCACGGCCGTGCTGAGCCGGCCGATGCCGCTGGAGCGGGTGCACGAGGAGGCCGGACAGCTGGCCGCCATGGTGCGTGCGCTGGCTGCCGGGCAGATTGTCGACGCACCGGAGGGAGCCCTGGATCCGCGGGCCCAGGGCTGGGTGGCGGCGCTGCGCGGGTACCAGCGCGCCGACCTGGTCGGAACCGTCCGCGCCTATCTGCGGCACCGGGGCCAGTGGGAGGGCGCCGCCCGCGAGCTGGGGATCCACCGGAACTCGCTGCGCCACCGGATGGGAATAGCGGCGGAACTGCTGCAGGCGGATCCGGACGATCCCGACGTCGCGGCTAACCTCTGGCTGGCACTGCGCTGGGCCTAGCGCCGGACTGGTTAGCGCCGGACAGCCACGCCCGGAGGGGGTCGCTGTGTTCGCCCAACGACGGCGGGGCCGCTGCGGGGGCCCGGAACGCCGGCGTCCAGGTAATGGGATGGCGGATCTGCCTTCCGGCCGGCTGGCCGGCCGCGTTGCGGACCTCGATGGTCGGTTCAAGCCCCAGTGACTCGGCGTACTCAAGACCCTCGTCGATGCCTGCGACATGGCCGGCCGGGACGCCGGCGTCGATCAGCTTGCCCTGCCAGATAAGGGCAGACGACTCGGACAGGGCATCCTCCAACAGGGGCACCAGCTCGGTGCGGTGTTCCACCCGCGCGTTGTTGGTGGAAAAGCGCGGGTCACTGGCCAGCCCGGCAATGCCCAGAACCTGGGTCAGCTTGGCGAATTGTCCATCGTTGCCGCAGGCCACCGCCAGCGGCGCATCCGCACACTCCAGCAGCTGGTAGGGCACGATCGAGGGGTGGGCGCTGCCCATCCGGTGCGGAACCTTGCCCGCGCCCAGAAAGGCCTGGCCCTGATTGGCCAGCGCGCCCTGCAGGCTCGAGAGCAGATTGAGCTCCAGGTGGGCCCCGCGCCCCGAGACGCTACGGGCCGCCAGCGCGGCAAGGACGCCAATGGCGGTGTCCTTGGCCGTCAGGACGTCGACGAGCGCGACGCCGGCCTTGGTGGGGCCGCCGTCTTTCTCCCCGGTGATGCTCATCAGTCCGCCCAGGGCCTGGACGATGAAGTCATAGCCCATCAGGTTGGCCCCGCCCGCGCTGCCAAAACCCGTGATCGAGGCGTAGATCAGGCCGGGGTTGGCGGCGGAGAGCTCCGCATAGCCCAGGCCCAGCTTCGCCATCCCGCCGGGCTTGAAGTTTTCCACCAGGACATCGGCACGCAGGGCCAACTCCCTGGCCAGCTGCAGATCGCCGGGGTCGGCAAGGTCCAGGCAGACGGACTCCTTGTTGCGGTTGGCACTCTCAAAGTAGGTGGCCCCGGTGGGGGAGTACGGCGGCCCCCAGCTGCGGGTGTCGTCCCCGGCGCCGGGGCGCTCCACCTTGATCACGCGGGCGCCCAGATCAGCCAGCGTCATGGTGGCCAGCGGTCCGGCCAGGACCCGGGAGAAATCGGCCACCAGGAGACCCGACAGCGGTCCGGCAGGCATGTCCGTGGGCTCTTGGGCGGCGTCCCGGGCGGCGGAACCGGGCTGGGGGCCGGGCGTCGGAGTCATGGGGAGTCCCTTCGTGGAGTGCCCGCGGCACATCGCCGTGCCCGGGCGTCTGATCAAGGATTCGAAGCCTAACAAGGCGCAACCACCCAAACATTGGATGAACCGACCTGGCACTGGCTGCTCTGCACAACAACCATTCGCCACCGAACGCGGCACTGCAGCGGGCGGCCACGGCGGACCGTGCACCCGCGCGGCCGATAGAGTGGCGCTATGGAAGCAGAGCCTTCGGTTCCGGCCAGCCCGGAACGCGGCCGGCCGCAGGCGCCGCGGTGAGTCAGGAACCATCCGCCACCACGCCGTCGCGCGGGGCCCGGGCCGCCGTCTTCGCCCAGCTGACCGGCGCCGGCAGGTCCGAGCAAGTGGCCCAGCGGCTGACCGATGCCATTCTGCTCGGCGTGCTGGCCCCCGGCGACCGGCTGCCCAGTGAGGCTGAGCTGGCCAAGCGCTTTGGCGTGGCCCTCGTGACGGCGCGCGACGGGCTCGGGGCTGTCCGCGAGGCCGGGCTGGTGGAGACCCGGCGCGGACGCGAGGGCGGCAGCTTTGTGCTGGCCACCGAACAGACGCCGGAAAGGCTCCTGCAGGCCCGGCTGCGCGGACTCGCGCAGGTGGAGATTGCCGACCTCGCCGTCTATTTCGGCACGCTGGCCGCCGGCTGCGCGGAACGGGCGGCCGAGCTCGCGTCCACCGATGAAGCCGAACGGCTCACCGCCTGGCTACAAGATGCCGACTTCAGCTCCGCCAGCGATTCCGGCCGGAACGCCGGCGGTTTCTACCTCGAGATCGCCGTCGTCAGCCAGTCGCCGCGCCTGGTGCGCGAGCAGATCCGCCTCCAGGCCGAGTTCGGCCCCATGCTGTGGCTGTGCCTGACCGACCCGGCCATGCGGGCGCGGGTCTATGCGCAAAACCAACGCACCGCCGAGGCGATAGCCGCCCATGACGCCGCCGCGGCCCGCGCCTCGGTCCGGGCACAGATCGCCGACCTTTCCGCCTGGCTGCTGGCAGCCAAGGAACGTCTTGAACAAGGAGCAGCAGCCGATGGCTGAGAACCACAGTGCGGATTCCGTGCAGGCCCGGGCCCGCAACTGCGCCGCGGCCATCGGAGCGTTGTTCAACGGCGTCTTCGGAACCCTGGACCACTGGCGCAGCCGGGTCGAAGCCGCAACCGCCTGGGGAGCGGGAGACATCGATCCCGCCGTGTACGCGATGGTCGGTCCGGAACTCACGGCCGCCGACCCGCTGCTGATCGGCGCCGGATTCATCGCGGCACCGGGCGTGGTCCGCGGCAGGGGCCTCCATTTTGCCTGGTGGCTGGGCCCGCTGGAGGACAACCCGATCCTCGGCACCACCACCGAGCCGAGCCAGCTGGATCTGGCGTCGCGCGAGTACGCCGACTATCTGCGGGACCTCAGCGCGCTGGAGTGGTACCGGGTACCCGAAGCCACCGGTGCCCGGCACATCACGGGCCCCTATGTGGACCACTTGTGCACGTGCGACTACATCCTCACGCTCACCGCGCCCGTCGTCGTCGGCGGATCCATGGCTGGAGTGGTAGGCGCGGACGTCCTGGTGCGCCGGCTGGAGCGGGACGCCCTCCCGCTGATGCGCGCCGTGGGCGCCCCGACAGCTCTGGTGAGCGCCGCCGGCCGGGTGATTGTGTCCACCGATCCGCAACTACCCGTGGGCACTCTTGCCACCGCAGATGCGGGCCCGGCCTGGGCCAGCGCCATCACCTGCCCCGGAACCAACCTGAAAGTCCTAGTGCGCACAGCTCAGTAATTTAAACATCCCATTTCAGATGAATAAGGTGTAGTCTCACCATGTGGCCGTGAACCAGGTCACATCGTGGCAGGGTTCGCGGCGCGGACCGGCCACCCAATTCATTGAAGGGAACCACATGAGCGTGCGGAATTTGCGGAACTTCGTCAACGGCCAGTTTGTTGACTCAGCCGCCACCAGCCGGCTGGAGATCCACAACCCGGCCACCGAAGAAGTCATCGCCACAACGCCCGTTTCCACCGCCGCCGACGTCGCTGCCGCCTACGCTGCGGCCGCTGCAGCGTTTGAGATCTGGAGCGAAACCACTCCCGCAGAGCGCCAGCGGGCGCTGCTGCACATTGCCGACGCCGTCGAGGCCCGGGCCGAGGAACTGGCCGACCTCGAATGCGCCGACACCGGCAAGCCCCGGGCCGGGATTGTCCCGGATGAGATCGAGGTACTCGTGGACCAGATCCGCTTCTTCGCCGGCGCAGCCCGGACCCTGGAAGGGCGCGCCACCGCCGAGTACCTCGCGGACCACAGTTCCTCGATCCGGCGCGAGCCCATCGGCGTCATCGGCCAGGTGGCCCCCTGGAACTACCCCCTGATGATGGCCGCGTGGAAGGTCATTCCCGCGCTTGCGGCCGGCAACACCGTAGTCCTCAAACCCTCCGATTCAACGCCGAGCTCCACCCTGCTGTTTGCCGAACTGGCCAGCGAATTCCTCCCCGCCGGCGCGTTCAACGTGGTGCTGGGGGACCGTGAGACTGGCAAGGCCCTGGTGGCGGACGAGGCCCCGGAAATGGTGTCCATCACCGGCAGCGTGCGGGCCGGCATGGAGGTGGCCGGAGCGGCCGCCGCCGACGTCAAGCGCGTTCACCTGGAGCTGGGCGGCAAAGCCCCGGTCATCGTGTTCGACGACGTCGACATCGCCACCGCGGTGGCGGGGATCGTCCCGGCGTCGTTCTACAACGCCGGCCAGGATTGCACCGCGGCCACGCGGCTGCTGGTGCATGAGGACATCCACGATGAGTTCGTGGCGGCTTTTGCCGAGGAAGTGCGGCAGAACGCCAAGACCGGCGGCCCCGCCGAGGACGGAATCCTGTACGGCGCGCTCAGCAGCGCCGACCATCTTCAGCGCGTCGCAGGATTCCTGGAGCGGCTGCCGGAACACGCCACCGTGGAAGTCGGCGGCAAGCGCCACGGGGGTGTGGGCTACTTCCACGAGGCCACCGTCGTGTCCGGGCTGAATCAGGACGACGAGCTCGTCCAGAGCGAGGTGTTCGGCCCCATCGTTACGGTGCAGAAGTTCTCCACCGACGCCGAAGCCCTGGCCATGGCCAACGACGTCGACTACGGGCTGGCGTCTTCCGTGTGGACCAAGGACCACACCCGGGCCATGCAGTTCGCCAAGCGCCTGGACTTTGGCTGCGTCTGGATCAACACCCACATCCCGCTGGTGGCCGAGATGCCCCACGGCGGATTCAAGCACTCCGGGTACGGCAAGGACCTGTCCATGTACGGGCTGGAGGACTACACCCGGATCAAGCACGTCATGAGCTACATCGGCTAAGCCACCCCGCGAGCCCCCGGCACCCGGGAACCACCGGCATCTCCGGCCGGCACCCCCGTCAGCAACTCCCGCCAATGTCGTCGGAAGGAAACCATGTCTACCGAACCACGCAGTACCACCGAGCTCAACGATAGTGAGCACCTTGCCGTCCTGGGCTACCAGGATTCCTTTGACCGGTCCATGTCCCTCTGGGCAAACTTCGCTCTCGGATTCACCTACCTTTCGCCGCTGGTGGGGGTGTACTCCCTCTTCGCGATCGCCATGGCGGCCGGCGGCCCGCCGTCGGTTTTCTGGATCTTCATCGTGGGGGCGGGACAGATGCTGGTGGCTCTGGTATTCGGCGAGGTGGTCTCGCAATACCCGATCCACGGCGGCATCTATCCGTGGACCAGGCGGCTGTGGGGCCGGCGCTACGCCTGGATGGCCGCCTGGGTCTACATCTGGGCCATGATTGTCACCATTACCGCGGTGGCCGAATTCGGCAGCGGCTTCCTGGCCAGCCTGTTCGAGGTTGAGGTGACCCGGGAAACCACGCTTGGCCTGACGGTACTGCTCCTTGTTGTGGCGCTGGCCTTGAACTTCACCGGTACCAAGACGATGGCGCGGGTCGCCCGGATCGGACTGGCTTCGGAGCTGATCGGCGTGATCGCCGTCGGCCTCTACCTGTTGATTTTCCAGCGCAAGCAGAGCTTCGGCGTGTTCTTCGACTCGATGGGGGTGGAGGGCGATGGCAGTTACCTGCACGCCTTCATGGGAGCCGCCCTGGCCGGCCTCTTCCTTTTCTACGGCTTTGAAGCCTGTGGCGACGTGGCGGAGGAAGTCGCCAGTCCGGCGCGGCGGATCCCGCGGGCCATGATGATGACCATTGTGGTCGGAGGCGTCTCGGCGCTGTTCTCCTTCGGCGGCTATGTGCTCGCGGCGCCCAACCTGCAGGAAATCGTCAACGGCCAGGATCCTGACCCGATCCCCGCCATCCTGGAATCGGCCCTCGGGCCGGTGGGTGCCAAGATCTTCCTGGTGGTTGCGATCACGGCCTTCCTGTCCTGCGTCCTGAGCCTGCAGGCAGCGGCCAGCCGGCTGATCTTCTCCTTTGCCCGTGACGGCATGGTGCCCGGCCACCGCTGGCTCTCCAGGGTTTCCGGCACCGCCAGGGTCCCCGCGAACGCCCTCATCGTCGCCGCGAGCATTCCGTTGGCCATCTGCGTCATCATCTATCTGGGGTCCGACGAGCTGCTCACGCAGATCACGTCCTTTGCCGTGCTGGGCATCTACATTGCGTTCCAGTCGGTGGTGCTCGCCTCCCTGCGCCAGCGGCTCAAGGGCTGGCGGCCTGCCGGGCCGTTCAGCCTGGGCGCCGCAGGGTTCGCGATCAATGTCGCGGCCCTGGCCTACGGCATCTTTGCCATGGTGTTGCTGGCTTGGCCCGGCTCGACGGGCGTCTTTGTCACCGACTGGACCGTCCTGATCGGCCTTGCAGTTGTGGCGGGCACCGGCCTCCTCTACCTGCTGCTGGCCCGCCCGGACGCCAAATCGACGGCGCCGGCCGGCGACGCGATCGACGTCGCCGCCAAGCTGCGGGCCGGCAGTGCCCGGCAAGCAGCGGTCAACTAACGCACCAACGAAAGAGCAGACAGTGAAAAGTATTGAACGCGATGTTGTCATCATCGGCGCCGGCCCGGCCGGGCTCAACGCCGCCCGGGACCTGAAAGCGGCGGGCCTGACGGTTGCCGTGCTGGAGGCCCGCGACCGGGTTGGCGGCCGGACCTGGACCAGCACTATTGACGGCGCCATGCTCGAAATCGGCGGCCAGTGGATATCACCGGACCAGACGGCACTCAAAGGCCTGCTGGGCGAGCTGGGCCTGGAAACATTCAGCCGCTACCGTGAGGGCCAGTCTGTCTACGTCGCCCCGGACGGCACCCGCAGCCTCTACACGGGGGAGATGTTCCCGGTGTCCGAGCGTACCGAGGCCGAAATGCGCCGGCTGATCGGCATCCTGGATGAGCTGGCCGCCGAGATCGGCGCCGAAGAGCCATGGGCGCACCACCGGGCCCGCGAACTCGACACCATCTCGCTGCACCACTGGATGCGCCAGCTCTCTGACGACGAGGAGGCGTGCGCCAACATCGGCCACTTCCTGGCCGGCGGCATGCTCACCAAGCCGGCGCACGCCTTCTCCGCACTGCAAGCCGTCCTGATGGCGGCATCGGCGGGCTCATTCTCGAACCTCGTGGACGAGGACCTGCTGCTGGACCAGCGCGTAGTGGGAGGGATGCAGCTCGTGTCGGAGACCATCGCCGCCGCGCTGGGGGACGACGTCGTCCTTGAGTCCCCGGTGCGGACCCTGCGCTGGGACGACAACGGCGTCACCGCCGTCTCGGACCGGGCCACGGTGAACGCCCGGTACGCCATCATGGCCGTGCCGCCGAACCTGTACTCGCGCGTGAGTTTTGACCCGCCGCTGCCCCGTCGGCAGCACCAGATGCACCAGCACCAGTCGCTGGGCCTCGTCATCAAGGTGCACGCCGTCTACGAGACGCCGTTCTGGCGCGAAGAGGGCCTCTCCGGCACCTGCTTCAGCCCCGATCTGGTGGTCCAAGAAATCTACGACAACACCAATCACGAGGACCCGCGCGGAACCCTGGTGGCCTTCGTGCCGGATGAGAAGGCGGACGCGATGTTCGCCCTCGACGCCGGGGAACGGCGCCGGGTGATCCTCTCGGCCATGGCGGAGTCCTTGGGCCCGAAAACCCGGGAACCGGTGGTCTATTACGAGTCCGACTGGGCCTCCGAGGAATGGACCCGCGGCGCCTTCGCCTCCAGCTACGATCTGGGCGGCCTGCACCGCTACGGCGCGGATCAGCTCACCCCCGTGGGACCCATCTACTGGGCGTCCTCGGACCTGGCAGCCGAGGGCTACCAGCATGTGGACGGCGCAGTCCGGATGGGCCGGGCCACGGCCGCCCGGATCCTGGACCGCGACGCCGCCAGCACGGAGGCCGCCGCGTAGCTGCCGCACCGGCCAGCCTTCCAGCCCGGCCTTCCAGCAACGCGGGGTCACATACGGCCCATAATTCCGGGCCGTACGTGACCCCGCGTTGCTTGTGCCGGCGCTACGCTCCCCGCACCCGCTCCACGAATTGGGCCGTGCGGGCCGCCAGCCCGGAGATCTGCCGCAGCACGACGGCGGCGGGGTCCGGGTTGATCTCGTTGGCCGGAGGCTCCACCCGGACATTGCGGCAGCAGAGGAACTCGGCACAGATCAAGGTGCCCAGGGTGTTGCCGTTGCGGCCCGACTGCCCTGCGCGCTTGGCCACCCAGAGCAGGACATCGTCCTTGGAGAACACATCCCGGCACAGCTCGCAGAGCACGGAGCGGTTCTTCTTGGCGCCGCCTTCAGGGGCCCGGAGCATGATTCCGGTGGGACCCTTCGGCCCGGGCACCACGAGATAGCCGCGCAGGGGCATCTTCTCGTCCCGCCAGGCCAGGAAGTCGAGCTTTTCCCAGTCCAGGGTGTCGAAGTTTTTGGGCAGATTGAGTTTCGCTGCTTCTGACCGGCTCGCGTTGATGAAGGACGAGCGGATCTGCTGCGGCGTGATTTTTTGCATGACGGAAACTTTCGGAATCGAAGAGGTGCCGCCCGGGCGGGCAACAGCGCACCAAGGCGGAACGGGGGCAGACGACTGCCAGCCTGCGACTCCGGTTAGGACCGGGCGTCTCCGCGGGGTGATTCCGCAGCGGGACGGGATTGTGCGGAAAGGGCTGGCAGCAGTGCGGGCGCGTAGCAGGCCACAGCGGCCACCTCGCTAACCGTGGCAGCGGTGATCGTCGCGATCCCCATGCTCACTCCCCTGTTCCAAGAGTTCCCCGGTTCTGATGATCCGGGTCCGTTTATCCGGAGAGCCCATCCTTGCAAAGCCCTGGATTCCTGTCCAGCCGACTGCAAGAACCCGGACCAGCCCGCAGGCGCCCTGCCGTTCTCCAACTGACGCGCCCGCAGCTTTCGCGGGACTGGTTCTGACGCTCCCGGTTCACCTCAGGCAGTGGGCGACGCAACCAGGGGAGCGGTATCGCTCAGACGCCGCAACTTGGGAATGGGGATCCGTTTGTTGATGGCGACGGCGGTGCCCGAGCCGTCGTCGTGGGACCAGCGCATGAGGGCAGGGCCGTCGGCGGGGTCGCCTTCGAGAAATTCGGGGGTACCGGCCAGGGGCAGGAAGCCGCTCGCCTTCAGGCTGAGGCCGAACTGCTCGGTCCAGAAGTAGGGCTGGAAGTCGAGCTCCGGTGCTTCATCACCCCGCGCCAGTGCCAGGGCCGCGGCCTTGCTCTGCTCGATGGCGCTGGTCCACAGGGGAACACGCCGGATGCCGTGCTTGGTCGGGAACGCGGCCACATCTCCGGCGGCGATGATGCCGGGACGGACGCGCCCGCGGGCGTCGACTTCGAGCCGGCCGTTGGTCAGTAAGCCGCTGGAGGCGAGCCACTCGACGTTGGGGACATCTCCTACGGCACTGACCACGAGTTCGGCTTCGATGGTTGAACCGTCCGCGAGGACAACCAGCGGACGCCCGTCGGCCGTGCGCCCACTGGTACTGCGCAGTTCGACCGCGTGGGACGGCGCTAGCTTGAGCCCGTAGCGGCGGGCAGCGGCAAGGAAGACGTCGGACAAGTACGGGCCCAGCTGTCTGGTGAGCGGACGGTCATGCGCCACCACGGTTACCTCGCAGCCCACGGAGAGGCACCCGGAGGCGATCTCCATGCCCAGGGCGCCGCCACCAATGACGACGACGGACGGCCGGTTCGTGAGCCGGCGGCGCAGCGTCAGCGCGTCCTCCAGATTGCGCAGGGTCAGTTCGCCGTCGCAGCGGCCGGCATTTCCCCCGGTCTTGGGTCCAGTACCGAGGCGGCGTGCCCGGGAGCCGGTGGCGATGACCACGGCATCGTACGGAAGGCCGCTGCCGTCGTCGAGGTGGACCACCTTCCGGTCGGCATCAAGCCCCGTCGCGCTCACGCCCTGGACCTCCTGTGCCTCGTGGGTGGACGCTGGCAGCTGATGGGACGTCATGTCCTCGGCGTCCAGCAGGGCAGCCTTCGACAGGGCGGGGCGGCTGTACGGTGCATGGGACTCGTCGCCCACGATGGTCAGATCTCCGTCGAAGCCTGCCGCCCTCAGGGAGTCTCCCGCGGTAAGGCCGGCAATGCCATTTCCGACGACGACGATGCGTTTCAGTGTCATGCTCATGCCAGCCGCAGCGCGGCAACCGGGCAGACGCGAACCGCGGCCTTTGCCGGTTCCACGTCGTTGTCGACCGTCTCGGTGTCCAGCACGAGTTCGCCCTCTTCGTCCAGGTGCATCAGCTGTGGGGCGACTTCCTCGCACAGGCCGTGGCCTTCGCAGCGCGGTCGATCGAGGACAATCTTCATGGCTTTCTCCTTTGAAAACGGTGGCGTGGATCACAGCCAGAGCGTATGTTGAGTTTTCCAGCTGTATAGTATGTTCGGCAAATGAATAATGCTTATCCTTCATATGCACCGTATAAATGATTAGTAGGCTGGGCCACGCGCCTGAAAAGGGGCGTGCGACAAGTGAGGTGTGCAATGGCAATGAAGCCGGGACTGACCTGGAATGCGAAAGACTGTTTTGTGTCGTATGTGGTCGCCCTCGACGTCGAATTGCGGGACCCGCGCATCCAGCCGCTGGGTCCACTCCGCGTTGTTTTCCCGGCGAGTCATGCCCGGTAGCCAGGGAAGATCCGGGATGGACGGAGAGCTGGCCCGGCTGGCTGCGGTCGACCTCAACCTCCTGGTGCCACTCCTGGCGCTGCTTGAAGAGCGGTCGGTGACGAACGCTGCGGCCAATATCGGTCTGTCGCAGCCGGCCATGAGCCATGCGCTGACACGCATGCGGCGCATGCTCAGCGACGAACTCCTCGTGCGGCAGGGGCGCGGAATGGTGCTGACGCCGCGGGCCGCGGAGCTCTTGCCGGCGCTACGCCAGACGCTGACGCAGACGGCCCGGCTCGTCAATGCCGCCCCGTTTGACCCCGCAACCGACGACCGCCTGATCACTGTGGCAATGACCAACAGCACCGCGTTCGTTATCGGCAGCGCGCTGACCCGGCTGCTGGCCGAGCGTGCGCCGAACACGGTCCTGCGGTTGCGAACTACGTCCTCGCCGACCATCGCGGTGTTCGCGGAGGATGCGGCGGACGTCATTCTGCTCCCCGAGACGTTCGCCACGCCGTATCCGCGGGAGCGCCTGTACGACGACCGCTGGGTGGTCGTCACTTCGTGGGACTCGCCGCGGCAGGCCAGTGCGCTGAAGCTCCTGGAGACGGTGCCCCATGTGGTGCTGGACGCGGCCCCGGAACGCCTGCGGCCCTATGAAATCCTCGACGAGCGCAAGGTGCCCTACACGGTCCGGCAACGCGTGTCCGACTACCTGTTCATTCCCCACCTGATCGCGCAGGCCGGCGGGGTGGCGGTCCATCGGTACCAGGTCGGATTGGCGTTCGAGGGCCGGTTCGACCTGCGCATGGAGGAGTTCCCCTTCCCCATCCAAACCCTGGGCATCGACATGGTGTGGAACCCGTGGCTCGCGGAGGACCCGTTCAAGGATTGGCTGCGGGGGATCCTCCTGGAGGCCGCCGTCCCTTTGCGGGCCAGGTACGGTCCTGTGCCCCCCAGATCCGGGCCGCCCGCGTGACTGACACCCGCCTGTTAACCCCGCTGTTCCCTGATGGCCGGATGGACTGGCTACCGTGGGCGCGTGGTTGGAGACATTCTTGGTGCGGGACCGGGGGGCCGGCGGCTGTTTGTTGCCCTGGGCGATTCCTTCACCGAGGGTGTGGGCGACTATGACCCCCGGTTCCCCAATGGCGTGCGGGGCTGGGCGGACCGGGTCGCGGAGAAACTGGCCAAGGCGCAGCCGGGGTGGCAGTACGCCAATCTGGCCATCCGCAGCAAACGGCTGCGCCACATCATTGCCGAACAGCTCGGACCCGCCGTGGCCATGGAGCCGACGCTCGTTACGCTGTACGCGGGCGGCAACGACATCCTTGATTTCGGCACGGACATCGGGGCCCTCATGCAGGATTATGAGTCCCTGGTCGAGGCGCTCGCCGGCACGGGGGCGACGCTGGTGCTGTTCACCGGCTTCGATGTCAAGGTCTCCGCGCTCCTTGAGCCGCTGAAGAAGCGCAACGCCTTCTATAACGAGCGGGTCCGCGAGATCGCCGGCCGCTACGGTGCGGTACTGGTGGACTACTGGTGCTTCGACGCATTCCATGACCCGCGGATGTGGGATTCGGACCGGCTGCACATGTCCAAGGCGGGCCATAAATACCTTGCCTCGCAGGTCCTGGATCATCTCGGTGTGCCCCATACGATCAAGCCCAAGGAATGGGAGCCGCTGGTGAAACAGGGCCTGCGTGAGTGGGAACGCCGGCAGCGCCGCTGGGTGCGCGACTGGGTGCTGCCCCTATTCGGTCGGAAGCTCCGCGGGGTCACCCTCGGCGACCAGCTCCGGCCGCGCTGGGCGGAACCCGTAGTGGTCCCGCGCAAGGGCGGCCTGAAGAAACTGTTGCAGGCCCAGCGCGACGGCGGTTAGGCCGGATCCCGGCCCTCGCTCCGGGCCCGCTCCGATTCAGCTGTCCAGCAGGTTTTCGAAGCCGGGGGCCACCCTGTTGGCGTGGAACTCCATGACCTCGAAGTCGGCCACACCGTTGACGTAGAACGGGTCCTTGGCGAGGGCGGCGTCCAGGCTGTCCCTGTCCGCGTTGGAGAGCAGCAGGCCGCCGGTGCGCGGGATCTTGCGCCCGGCGACCATGAAGATGCCCTCATCGAAGGCCGCCTGCAGCCACGTGACGTGGGCCGGGAGATGGAACTCCACAATGTCGTCGGGGACCTTGTATGTCAGGGAGACTACGTACATGCGGCCAGCCTACCGGTAGCGGGTCGCGGACAGGACGGAACTTTTCTGGGAATCCCCGGCCGAAGTTGAATCGTCAAGCTTCAAGTCTCCTAGAATGTAGCCATGACCGAACCCCGCTGGCTCAATGCCGACGAACGCCGGGCCTGGCTGGCCCTGCTGAGCATCACCACGCTGCTGCCGGCCGCCCTAGACACCCAGCTTCATGCCGCGGGCAAGCTGTCCCTGTTCGACTACAACGTGCTGGCGATGCTCTCCGAGGCCGAGGGGCGTTTCCTGCCCATGAGCGAGCTCGCCGCGCGCACGAGCGCCTCCCTGTCCCGGCTCTCCCACGTGGTCACCAAGCTGCAGAACCGCGGCTGGCTTGAGCGCCGCCCACACCCCGGCGACGCCCGCGTCACCACAGCGCACCTGACCGATGCCGGCATGGAGACGATCGTGAAGCTCGCCCCGGGCCACGTGGAGGCCGTCCGGTCGCTCTTCCTCGACGCCTTGAGTCCCAAGGACGTCGCGGACCTGGCCCGGATCGGCGAGAATATCGTCGCCCGACTCGACGACGATCACTGGATCCTGCGCGACAACTAAGTGCGGTAACCAAGCGCGGAAGATGGACGCGTCGCCGTCGGGCGCTGCCGTCTTTGTTGCTTGCGGCAACTGCTGGCAGACTTGGTTCATGGATTTCACGTCCCGCTATGTAGCCCTTGGAGACTCGTTTACGGAAGGCGTCGGCGACGACGACCCCACCCGTCCCAACGGCGTCCGCGGCTGGGCGGACCGGGTGGCAGAGCAACTCGGCGCCGCCGATCCGGGCTTCGGGTACGCGAACCTCGCCATCCGGGGCAGGAAACTGCGCCAGATCATGGCCGAGCAGGTGGACGCCGCCGTCGAACTCCAGCCCACCCTGGTGAGCATCTACGCCGGCGCCAATGACATCCTCCGGCCCAAGATCGACATCGATGACCTGCTCGTGGAATACGACGCCGGGATCCGCAAGCTCGCGGCCACCGGCGCCACCGTTGTGATGTTCACGGGCTTCGACGCGCGCGGCTCCAAGATATTCGGCACCATGCGCGGCCGCACCGCCATTTACAACGAACTGGTGCGCGGAATCGCCGGCGACCACGGTGCCCTACTGGTCGATTACTGGCGCTTCATCGAATATTACGACTGGGGCATGTGGGCCACGGACCGGATGCACATGTCCGCCGCCGGCCACGCGAACATGGCCAAACGGGTCCTGACGGTCCTGGAACACGAACACTCGATTGACGTCCCGCCCATGACGCCGGTGCCGGAACTGAGCCGCGCGGACGCCATCCGAGCCAATGCCCGCTGGGTCCGTGAATTCGCCGGCCCGTGGGTTGTCCGGCGCGTCACCGGCAAGTCGTCCGGGGACGGTCTGCAGCCGAAGTACGGCCAGCTCACGCGTCCCTAAGGGGAAGACCCGGCAGTTCAGGCGCGGAATCCCGGCGTCGCGAGCAGTTCCCCGTCGCGGCGGACGGCGAGCACATCGATTTCCCAGCCGTCCGTGGCCCGGTGCAGCATCGCGGTGCCGCCCGCGACGATCGCCGTGGCCAGCACATCGGCCGTGACAATGTCCGCCGCCGCCACGGAGACCTGGGTAAACTCCGCGCCGCCGGCGCCGGCTGTCCAGATGTGGTCACCCCGCTCCGCCGAACCCGACGTCGCCAAGGCGCACCGGGCGCCGGGCCCGCCCAGCTCGAACGCCGAAAGCAGAGCCGTACGGTCCTGCGGGTCAACCACCCCTGCGGCCCAGGACGCTCCGCTGCCCGGAACGGGCGAGCCCATCACCAGCACATCGCCCCCGGCGTTCAGGCACCAGTCGGTGATCCCTTGGGACTGCAGCGTCTCGCCTGCCTGCGCGATCGCGTAGCCCTTGATGAGCCCGGAAAGGTCCAGCACGCCGTCGGGCCGTTCCGGTGAGAACGCACCCTCCGTCATGAGCCGCCAGCCCACGGCATCCGCGTACCGGTCCCGCATCCCGGCGGATGCTGCCCGCAGTGAATGCTCCCCGCGGGCCAGCCTGCTGGCCTCGGAATCGGGGCGGTACAGGCTGAAGGATTCATCCAGCCGGGCAAACACCCGTTCGACGGCGGCGACGGCGGCGTCGAGTTCGTGGTCGGCGACGCCGGCCCTTCCCCCGGTGGCGATGGCTCCCCCGGCAGGAACGGTCAGACTGATGACGGTTCCCATGGAGCCAAACGTCCTGGCCTTCAAGGCCGAACCGCCCAGCTTAGAGGTGGGCTGCATCGAGGGCCGACTGGAGGGAAGAGAGGTATCCGTCGCTCGTGATCGTGGCACCGCTGATGGTCTGCACGTTCGCGGACTGCGCTTGGAGCACCTCGTCGCGCAGGAGCGGGGCCGCCTGGTTGCTGATGGAGACGGACCGGCTGCCTTCATCCGTGAGTTGGAGGGCCATTACATCGGTGATTTTCCCCCCACTGACCGTGATCTGCACCTGGACGTTCCCGAAGCGGGTCTGGCTCACGGAGCCAGCGAAGGTTCCGCTGCCATTTCCGGCGCCGGCCGCTGTGGTGGTGGTTCCCGTCGAACCGGTCGTTCCGGTTGTCCCGCTTCCGGAAGCTGCCCCGGAGGTGCTTGTGCCGGAGCTACTCCCGGACCCGCTGCCCGTGGCGGCAGACGCGCCGGTCGATCCGGTCGTTCCGGCAGAGGTCCCGATGGACGAACCTGCCGCCTCCGTCACGTGGCTGCCGGACTGCCATCCGACCAGGAGGATTCCGGCGGAAGCCAGGGTTGCTGAAACTGCTGCGCGAATTCTCACCAGTCAAACCTTTCGTAGTGAAGCTGTTCTTCCCGCACGCCTGCTGCTCGTGCGTCTTTGAGGACGTTCTGGGCCCAGGCTGCCGGTCCACAGACGTAGACGTCGGCCTCGGCGATGTTTGGTGCGTAGCTCCCTAGCCGGTATCCCGAACGGGTGGCGTCGGCGGGAAGCCACGTCTCGACGCCCCCCGGACGGCGCCCGGTGAGGTGGTACAGAGTCGCGCCACGGCGTTGGCAAAGGTCCATGATCTCCTTGCCCAGATACAGCTCCTTTTCGCTGTGGCCACGCAGAATGACGGTGGCGTTGCCTGGCGTGAAAGGCGTGCTTTCCAGCAGCGCACGGATGGGGGTGATCCCGATGCCGGCACCGATCATGACGACCTGATTCCGGCTCCGGGCCGCGGTGCTGAAGAGCCCGTAGGGGCCTTCAATAGCTACCTTTGTTCCGCGTTTCAGCCGGGCCAACTGGGACGAGCCCCTTCCGAGGTTGCGGACCGTGATCCGCAGGGAGCCGCTGGCGCCGAGCTGGAGGGGCTCCGCGGAGAGGCTGAAGGGGTGCGGGTGCCACCACATGCCGGGAGCGAGGAACCGCCAGATGAAGAACCTGCCGCCCGCGCCCGTCAGTTCGTCAAGGTGACGCCCGGTCATCTCAATACTGACGACGCCGGGGGCGACCTGCACAACGCGGCTGACGCTGAGTTTGTGCCGGGTAGTGGCCACAATCGGCTCCAGAACCCGGTTATGCAGGAGCGCTGCGCCGGTACCGATGCAGGCAGCCAGCCAGTACCAGCGTTGCCAGGTGCCCGGTGCGAAGAGGCCCCCGACGCTGAACTGGTGTGGGATGGACGTCAGCACTGCGGCATAGGTCAGCAGGTGGACGGCGTACCAGAACTCGTAAGCGAACCGGCGCCGGACGGCCACCAGGGAGGTGACTACGACGGCGATGAACAAAACCATGGAGATGTAGGCCAGCCACATGTCGGGGACCTGGACCCACAAGTTCACGGCCTCAGTGACGGGATCCAGCCCTTCGGCCATGCCGTAGCCGATCGCAATGAGGATCCCGTGCGCCAGCAGGAGGTACAGCGTCGGCTTGCCCAGCTTGCGGTGGAACTCCAGGGCACGGTCATGGCCGACTGCGCCGTCAATGAAGGGAAGCCGGGCGGCCAGGAGCAGCATCAGAAGCACCAGGTCCATGCCGGCGAGGCCGGCCACAATCCCCAGTGCCGTGAAGGAACCGGCGGGAGTCGAGAATCCGGATGCTCCGCCGTCGGCCAGCCACAAAGCGATGGCGCCCGCCAGGGACGCCCAAAAGAGAACAGTCAGCAGATCCGCTCTCAGCAACCGCCGCCGATGTTGTCCCTTAAAGGGGTTCACGGCGCCACGAGAGCTGCGGCGAACCTCGGGACGGGTCGTCAGAAGTTGTGTGTTCATGTATCCAGAGTCGCCCCCCTGCCTATCATTTGGCTGTGAAAATGCTTCGTCCGGCATATGACCTGGAACAGTTCCCCTCGCTGCGCAGGAGCTCCGGCGGGCATTTTCCGGTACCCTACGTGGCGGCGGATTGGTCTTTAATTAGTCGAACTCGTAGACTTGTTAGGCGCTAGGTGGCGCGGAGCGTGTGCAATTGCTCCGGTTGGCAGGACTCGTCTGAGAAATCGACGGTCCTGGCGGCCGGTAGTTAGGGGCTCAAGTTGCGCGCATTCCTGTATTCGCCCAGCATCCCGGCACTTCGCATTGGCTGTCCCACGGACCGCCACCGCCCGGTGCCCGTGGCCCACAATCTTCGCCGCAGTGAGGAAATCAGCCGGTTTGCGCCGGCTTCAGATTCCTGCGGATCTGGTGATGATAGGGCGGGAGCTGGATGCGGACGCCGCCCATCGCACGGTCAGTGGGAACTCCGCTAGCCGTTTCATTTATTTTTTGAGGAGAGTCGTCATGGCAGCACACTGCCAGGTGACCGGAGCCGAGCCGGGCTTTGGACACAGCATTTCGCACTCGCACCGTCGCAACAAGCGCCGGTTCGACCCGAACATCCAGAAGAAGCGCTACTGGGTTCCGTCCCTGCGCCGTAACGTCACGCTGCAGGTCTCTGCTCGTGGCATCAAGACCATCGACGTACGTGGCATCGACGTAGTCGTCGCCGCCATCCTGGCACGAGGAGTGAAGCTCTAGTGGCAAAGGACAAGGACGTACGTCCGATCATCAAGCTGAAGTCGACCGCGGGCACGGGCTACACCTACGTGACGCGCAAGAACCGTCGTAACGACCCGGACCGCCTGGTTCTGAAGAAGTACGACCCCAAAATCCGCCAGCACGTCGAATTCCGAGAGGAGCGCTAAACACATGGCTAAGAAGTCAATGATCGCTAAGAACGAACAGCGTAAAGTCATCGTCGAGCGTTATGCTGCAAAGCGCCTCGAACTGAAGAAGGCTCTGGTTGACCCCGCTTCAACCGACGAAGCACGCGAAGCTGCACGCCTCGGCCTGCAGAAGCTGCCCCGAAACGCCTCCCCGGTACGTCTGCGTAACCGCGACATCATCGATGGCCGCCCGCGCGGTACTTTCCAGAAGTTCGGCATCTCCCGTGTTCGCTTCCGCGACATGGCTCACCGCGGTGAGCTCCCGGGCATCACGAAGTCTTCCTGGTAATTCAGTACTCCTGAAGCCAGTGGCTTGAGAAGGGCCGGCAACCGTTTGGTTGCCGGCCCTTCTTGCGTTAACGCCGCGCACCAACAGCCCGTGGCGCGCCCCTCGTCAACGCCCGCACCGCGGTGACGCAGCACACAGCCCTCATTTGCGGCGCCGGGGCGCCTGGTTGAGCTCCTGGCGACCGGTTTAGGCCCGCGCCGGCGGGGTTTTTGGGGTGCTGTGGGGGTGGGTTTGCGGTGGGGGCGTGGTGGGTGTATTGTTTTCTAAGTCGCCGCGAGGGAGACCAGCGGAAATGCTGGGAACCGGAGGCGGCCAATCCCCTAAATTTCAAGACCTGATCTGGTCGGCGTTTTGTGCGCTCCGGGTTGGGGTGGGGCGGGTTGGATGGTTTGCGGGTCGCGGAAACGTTGATTTGCAAAGCGGTCCGGACTCGGGTAAGTTTGGAAAGTTGCTCCGGAGCGATCCGCGACTGTTTGTTGGTTGTGGTGGTGCCGGGTGTGTCTGTTGTTTGAGAACTCAATAGTGTGCCAAGTTTGTTGATACCAATTTATTATGGATTGGTTGTTTTGCCAGGTTGCGCCACCCCGTGGTGTGGTCTGGTTTTTACAGCTGGTTTCAAATTTTGTGCAGCCGGTTTCTCCCGTTTTCCCGGGGGTGCCGGGTGTGTTCGTTTTTGTTTTACTTCAACGGAGAGTTTGATCCTGGCTCAGGATGAACGCTGGCGGCGTGCTTAACACATGCAAGTCGAACGATGATCCGGTGCTTGCAC